>CATZDY010000019.1 GCA_958417755.1 uncultured Peptococcaceae bacterium | reverse complement strand
GAAAGCTTATAAGCAGCAACCAGAGGAATAAATGGTAAAAAAGATATAAATTGTTTAGGGGTATTTAGGAGGTATCCATGGGAATGGAACAGGTACTTGAACTACTGCGTATTTTTTTTGGCTATACTACATTTCGGCCAGGACAAGCAGTGATTATTCGCAATATTATGGAAGGAAGGGATACTGTGGGCATTTTGCCCACAGGAGGAGGTAAATCCATTTGTTATCAAATTCCTGCTTTGCTTTCTCCAGGCTTGGTATTGGTCATTTCCCCTTTAATCTCATTGATGAAAGACCAAGTAGATGCATTGAATAGTCAAGGCATTGCCGCTACTTATCTGAATAGTTCCTTGGCCTATGAAACAATGACCCAACGGATGCGTGACGCAAAAAAGGGATTGTATAAACTGATTTATATTGCTCCAGAAAGGCTGGAAGGGGATTTTTTTAAGGCTTTTGTCCGAGATTTGCCAGTTTTTTTGATAGCTGTGGATGAGGCCCATTGTGTTTCCCAATGGGGACATGATTTTCGTCCCAGTTATCTTGCCATTGCAGATTGTATAGAAGGTTTCAACAAACGGCCGCCAGTGGCGGCTTTTACTGCCACTGCCACAACGGAAGTGACCCAGGATATTGTACAACAATTGAAGTTGCAAAATCCATTGGTTCATGTGAGCGGTTTTGATCGACCTAATTTATTTTTTTCAGTATTACGTGGTGAGAATAAAAGGAAATATGTGCTGGAATTTTTAAGACAAAATCCAAATGTGCCAGGCATTATCTATGCTGCCACCCGCAAAGAAGTGGATCAATTGTATCAATTTTTAGTGGATAAAAACATTGCGGCAGGTAAATATCACGCTGGCTTGGAAGATCAAGAGCGGATTCAAATGCAGGATGCCTTTATTAAAGATAACCTGCAAATTATGATAGCAACCAATGCCTTTGGAATGGGGATTGATAAATCCAATGTACGTTTTGTGATTCATTATAATATGCCTAAAAACATGGAAGCCTATTATCAAGAAGCTGGAAGAGCTGGAAGGGATGGAGATAAAGCCCGCTGTATTATGTTATTTAGCCCTGGTGATGTACAAACCCAAAAGTACCTCATTGAATTAGGTGGTTTGGACCCAGTGCATAAAGCCTATGAATATGAAAAGCTACAACATATGGTGGATTATTGTCATACAGGGAATTGCTTGCGTAATTTCATTCTCACCTATTTTGGTCAGGAAAGATTAGCTGCTTTTTGTGGAAATTGCAGCAATTGTGCTGATGATGTGGAAACCATACAGATAACTGTGGAAGCGCAAAAAATACTATCCTGTCTTTGGCGAATGAAAGAATCTTACGGAGCTGGGTTAGTGGCAGATGTCTTAAAAGGATCCCGTAGTAAAAAAATACAACAATTGGGTCTTCAGCACTTGTCCACCTATGGATTATTGAAAGATTATACTGTGAGTGAGATAAAAGATATGATTCATATTTTGGTGGCAGAAGGGTATATTGCCGTAACAGAAGGCACCTATCCGGTTTTGAAATTAAAAGGGAAAGCCCATCCTGTGCTCAAAGGAGAGGCAGATGTTTATCGGAAAGTCCGTAAGGTAAAACAAGTATTTGAAGATAATATATTATTTGAGCAATTGCGTGTTTTACGCAAGGAAATTGCAGAAAAAGAAGGTTTACCACCTTATATGGTTTTTCCAGACATGACGCTACGGGAAATGAGCAGCCATTGTCCTACGGATATCAATGCCTTAAGGCAAATTCATGGGGTGGGGGATATTAAATTACAACGTTATGGCAGTATATTTTTGGCAGCAATACAGAAATATATGTCAGTTCAGGATCAAGGTTGAACGATATAAAATGATGATGTGATTTACTATAAAAATATAACAGGCTCTGTTTTTTTCTTTCCCCTTGGTTTTATGTTAAGGCAAAGGATAATTGGGTAAAATGTAGAAAATAGTGAGTAGAAATGAAGATGCAGGAATCATGTATTCCTGTAAAAGCAAACATGCCTCAATATGAAATTCGGATTTCCATACATACATAACATGATAAAGATCTACTTGATAAAAATAGTATTGCAGATACCATCATAAAAGGAGAATGCCAATGTGTGATGATATTGAAACCCCAAAGGATGCTGATAATAATTTTCTAAAGGATATTATCAAGCAGGATATTCGTGAGAGCGCTGGGAGTGTAAAGGTGCATACCCGTTTTCCTCCAGAGCCCAATGGCTACTTACATATTGGACATGCTAAGTCCATTTGTCTTAATTTTGGTTTAGCCTTGACCTTTCAAGGAACATGCAATCTGCGTTTTGATGATACAAATCCCAGTAAAGAGGAAGAGGCATATATAGAGGCCATCAAACGGGATGTGAAATGGCTAGGCTTTGATTGGGGCGAATCCATATTTTTTGCTTCTGATTATTTTGAAAAATTGTATTCTTTTGCCGAGCAGCTCATTGCTTTGGATAAGGCGTATGTCTGTGATCTCACACCAGAGCAAATCCGGACGTATCGAGGAACTTTGACCCAACCTGGACAAAACAGTCCCTTCCGTAATCGCCCAGCGGAAGAAAATCTCGGGCTTTTTAGAAGAATGAAAGCTGGTGAATTCCCAGATGGTTCCCGGGTGTTACGGGCGAAGATAGATATGGCCTCGCCTAATATCAATATGCGGGATCCTGTTTTGTATCGTATTATGCGAGCAACCCACCATCGGACAGGAAATGACTGGTGTGTTTACCCCATGTATGATTTTGCGCATCCTTTGTCTGATTATATCGAAGGGATTACTTATTCCATTTGTACCATGGAATTTGAGGATCATCGACCTTTGTATGATTGGGTTCTACAGGCTTTGGGGGCAAAACATCCGCCTCGTCAATATGAATTTGCCCGCTTGAATATGACCAATACTGTGATGAGCAAACGGAAATTGCGCCAATTGGTGGAGGACAAAGTTGTGAATGGCTGGGATGATCCCCGTATGCCTACCATATCTGGTTTGCGCCGGAGAGGATATACCCCTCATGCGATTCGAGATTTTTGTCAGCGCATTGGGGTAGCCAAAGCCAATAGTATGGTTGATATTGCGATGCTGGAACATTGTATTCGGGAAGAATTAAATTTTACTGCTCCTCGGGTAATGGCTGTGTTGCGCCCATTAAAGCTAATCATTGACAATTATCCGGAGGATCAGGAGGAAATGTTGGAAGCAGAATATAATGCTGAAAATATTGCTCTGGGTTCTAGAAAAATACCTTTTTCTAAAGTGTTGTACATTGAGCAAGAGGATTTTATGGAAGATCCCCCGAAAAAGTTTTTCCGTTTAGCGCCAGGTAGGGAAGTACGTTTGAAAAGTGCTTATATCATTATGTGCCAACATGTGGTAAAGGATGAAACAGGACAAGTGGTAGAAGTGCATTGTACCTATGATCCAGAAACCAAAAGTGGTTCTGCTGCAGGGAATCGTAAAGTAAAAGGAACATTACATTGGGTATCAGCTGCCCATGCAAAAAAGATACAAACACGTCTTTATCAACATCTTTTTCTGAAGGATAATCCGGAGGAAGATGAAAACTTTACAATGAGTATCAATCCAGATTCCTTAGAAATATTGGAATCTTGGATTGAACCGCAATTGGCAGGCGTGTTGCCCGGAACCCGTTACCAGTTCTTACGTCAAGGATACTTTGCAGTGGATGAAGATTCCACCCCAGATAACTTGGTTTTTAACAGGGTTGTTTCTTTGAAAGATTCTTGGGCAAAGGTAAAGAAACAATAGGAGCATATAAGGGCGAGCGTGATAAAAAACGGAAATGCATCTTTGGAGAGAGGAATAAAAGAATCAATTCTATTCCTCTCTCCTTAGCATTTGAAGCGAAATAGAATATTTTTCCATGGATATGCATACAATGATTGAGATGAAAGAGCAAATTGCATATTCCGGATTATTTGCCTTTTGATAAAAATAGAGAAACTGGAGTTGGCAGGCTACTTGTCTTTTGGTATGATGAAAATAGCGAGAAAGAAAAGATAGGGGTGGATTGGATGGAAAAATGGGTTTGTGAACTTTGTGGTTATGTCTATGATCCTGAGGTGGGAACAGAGGATATCCCTCCGGGCACAGCCTTTGAGGATTTGCCTGATGATTGGGAATGTCCTGAATGCCTAGCACCAAAGGATCGATTTATTCCGGAATCCCAGGCTTCCCAGCTTAAAAAAATGCCACACAGCTGATAGAAAAGGTTAGCCAAAGCCAAAGGGAGTGTGTTGGCATGACTCGTCTCAGCAAGGATGAGGTAGTAAATTTATTAGAGCACAAGAAAATCGATTTTTTAGCAGAACAAATTGTGGCTAAAAAGTCCAATTTGCGGTTTTTGCATCGTTTGTTGTGTGCCCAAGATCAACTGATACGGTGGAGGGCCATTGAAGCAATGGGAGTAGTGGGGAAGCGTTTGGCTGCGCAAGATCCGGAAAAAGTACAGGTTTTATTGCGTACCCTGCTTTGGACCATGAATGACGAATCCGGAGGCATAGGTTGGGGCGCTCCGGAATGCATAGGAGAGATCATTCATCATTGTCCTCAATTGTTTTCTGAATTTGCTCCCATTGTTTTATCCTATACAGAGGAAGAAATGTTGCTTCCTGGGGTCATTTGGGCTGCAGGCCGGATTGCCCAAGCAGATCCAGCCATGGTACAGGAATTTATGCCTACTTATAAAAACTTTTTGCATCATCAATCTCCTGTGGTGCGGGGATATGTGCTGCATTTATTACAGATAATGGGAGTTAAGCTTGGCCCAGAATATGGTTATTTACAAGGGGACGATGCAAGGGTATTATTGTACGAGGCTGGAGAATTGCAAGAAACAACAGTGAACCAATTAGCCAAGCCATCATTATTGAGGTAAAATAACGAAAATAAAGGGAAAATGTCGGGTGAGGATGCCTTTTTGTATAAAAAGTCTTTTTTTTAGGCAGGAATCAAGGTGAAGATAACGAATAAAAACCATGGTGAAACAATGTGAACAACATAAGGACTGTTATCCGTGCCATGGGGTTCGCACTTGGTGCACAACATATATATATGATGAGCAGGAAGTAGTGAAATTTTTTATCATAGGTTTTGCCGTCCTTTAAGCGATGCGTTTCTCCAGAAAAATATTTTTTCACGGAAAGTAAGTTGCCATTGGGTTGGATATTTTTAAGAAAGTCATCACAACCGTGAAGGGGGGTTCTTGGGGCACAATGGTTTTGTAAAAAACCAATGAAAAAGGAATCCAAATGAATCAGCTGGAGCAAATGATAGAAAAGAGAGGTTATATGCCTCTGATTTTTGATGTTATAGGTGATTCATGGATTGATTGGATATCCTTTTAGAGGATAACAGTTATTGTGTATTGCAAGAAAAGAGAAAAATGTTTACTGTAATACTTGGGTTATGTTGAAGAAAGATAATTTAGGGTTTTAAGGAGGTATTGCTTGTGGCTTTTGAACCTGTACGCGACATGAAAAAGCTTAATTATGAAGAGCTGCGTATTTATTCCGATGCGGAATTGAAAAATTACACTGATGAGGATTTGAAAAACTTTAAATGTAAACATGATATTCCCGTGTTGGAACAATTGGAAAGTGGGCCCTGGCCAAGTTTTGTCTCAGATGCCAAACAAGAAGCTTTGCACAGAAAGAATCTGCCTGATGACAAAATGCTGATTGACAGGGATGCGGTGGATGATTTATTGGGTCAGTTGGAGTTATCCTTTGAAGAAGGGGAAACCCACTGGAAACACGGCGGGATTGTTGGTGTGTTTGGATATGGTGGTGGTGTAATCGGTCGTTATTCCGATTTGGCTGAAAAATATCCTTCCATTGCTATGTTCCATACCATGCGTGTGAACCAACCTTCCAGTAAATTTTATAAAACTGATTATCTAAAAACCATCTGTGATTTGTGGGAATACCGGGGCAGTGGTTTGATGAATTTGCACGGTTCTACTGGTGACTTGATTTTACTGGGAACCACCACAGAGCAGTTAGAACCAATCTTTTATGAATTAACCCATGTATTGGATACTGATATCGGTGGATCTGGTTCCAACCTGCGTACCCCGGAATGTTGCATTGGGAAAGCTCGTTGTGAATTTTCTTGCTATGATACCCAAAATTTATGTTACGAGTTAACCAATTATTATCAGGATGAATTGCACCGTCCAGCATTCCCTTATAAGTTTAAATTTAAATTTGACGGTTGCCCCAATGGTTGTGTTGCTTCCATTGCTCGTTCCGATATGTCTTTTATTGGTACTTGGAGAGATGATATTCGCATTGACCAGGATGCTGTAAAAGCCTATATTGCTGGCGAAATTGAGCCTGCCGGTGGTTCTCATAAAGGCCGGGATTGGGGTAAATTTGATATTGAAACAGAAGTTATCGCTTTATGTCCAACCAAATGCATGTGGATGGAAAATGGTGAATTAAAAGTAGATAATAAAGAATGCACACGTTGTATGCATTGTATTAATACCATGCCCCAAGCCATTAAACCTGGTCTGGATACAGGAATTAGTATTCTCTTGGGCGCCAAAGCTCCTATTTTGGATGGGGCGCAAATGTCTACCTTGATCGTTCCTTTCATGAAAGCAGAAGCTCCTTATGATAACATCAAAGAATTGATTGAGAGAATATGGGAGTTTTGGATGGATGAAGGGAAAAACCGGGAACGTTTGGGTGAATTGATGCAACGGGTTACTTTGCCTAAGTTCCTTGAAGCTGTTGGGCTTCCTCCTGCGCCGCAAATGGTGAAAGCTCCTCGTTCCAATCCTTATATCTTCTGGAAAGAAGAAGACGTAAAAGGCGGCTGGAACAGAAGCATTGATGAGTATAGAGCGAGACACAAGAGATAGGGGGTTTTGTGAATGGCATTATCAAAAGAAAGAAATGGTAGATATGATGTTGAAAAACCATTAGAAAATAGGCTGACTGACCTTGGTCCAAGACATTTTTGGGAATTTTTTCCTCCTGTGATTCAAGAGAATTATGGCAAATGGGATCACCATGAAATATTGGAACCTGGTATTTTGGTGCATACATCAGATACAGGGGCGAAGGTCTATACTGTAAGATGCGGGGCAGCCCGTTTTATGACTGTACAACATGTACGGGAAATTTGCGAAATTGCTGATAAATACTGCAAAGGATATGTTCGTTTTACAACTAGAAATAACATTGAGTTCATGACAGATAATTTGGATGACTTGCAAGCCTTGAAAAAGGATTTGGAAAGTCGCAAATTCCCTGGTGGCAGCTTTAAATTCCCTATTGGAGGAACTGGTGCTGGGATTAGTAACATTGTGCATACCCAAGGATATATCCACTGTCATACACCGGCCACTGATGCTTCTTCCATGGTAAAAGCTGTGGCAGACGAGTTGTTTGATTATTTTAAAGAAATGACCTTGCCAGCAAAGCTACGGGTTTCCATGGCTTGTTGCTTAAATATGTGCGGTGCTGTACACTGTTCAGATATTGCCTTATTAGGGTATCACCGCAAACCTCCTATTGTGGACCATGAATATATCAGCAAACTTTGTGAAATTCCTTTGGCCATTGCGGCATGTCCGGTGGGCGCTATTTCTCCGGATAAAACAGAAAGTGGTTTGAAAACTGTTAAAATTAAGAATGAACGTTGTATGTTCTGCGGGAACTGCTATACCATGTGTCAAGCATTGCCTCTTTCCGATAAAGATGGTGACGGTGTGACAGTATTGGCTGGTGGTAAAATTTCCAACAGAATTAGTGAGCCTAAGTTTTCTAAGGTTGTTGTTCCCTGGTTGCCCAATAACTTCCCCCGGTTCCCCGAAGTGGTGGACAGTGTGAAGAAAATTGTGGAAGCCTATGCCAAAGATGCGAAGAAATATGAGCGTCTGGGTGACTGGGCCGAGCGTATTGGTTGGGAACGGTTCTTTGAAAAATGTGGCTTAGATTTCACAGAGCATTTGATTGATGATTATCGTTTAGCGTATGATACTTGGCGGACAAGTACACACTTTAAGTATACCGATGCAGCTTGGGAAGTTTCAAAGGCTGCAGGGGGGATTGACGAATAATCTCACCTGGAAGGAGTGGGTATCGTGATTGAAGATATCAAAAAAGCCATTGTGGAATTTGCAGAAGGCAGCAAAAAAACAAAGTTTTACTTTAAGGACATGGAAACAGCTGTTGAAAAAAAAATACCTGGCGTAAAAATGCGGGATGTTAAGAAAGCTGCCACTGCTTTGGTGAATGAAGAGATATTGATATATTTCTCCACTGGTAGCAGTACCATGTATGGTTTAAAAGGAAGAGGCATGACAGAAGATCCCACCGAAGGCGTGGAAGAATAAAAAAAGGAGGTTGTCCCTTCGGATGGAGGACAACCTCTTTTTTTCGCGAAATAAAATATTGTGGATAGGGTAGAATACAGGTAAGCATGTAAGGTAAAGAACCAAGATTTCCTGGAAATCCTATGGCATATACGTATTAAAGTTTAATTTTTGCACCATGTCAATTCATATGATAAATGTTAATAAACTAAAGCAAGGGACTGATGTTGTGAGTACCCCCCAAAGCTTTGATAAATTTATGGCAGAGCAATTTCAAACAGTAGAGGAAAATCCTGGTTGTGCAAATGCCCACAACAATTTGGGCATTTATTATATGCAACAAGGAAATTTTGAAAAGGCCATAGAGTGTTTTGAAGAGGCCATTGAAAATAGCGGCCGTATGTTTGAAGCTTATGTAAACTTGGGATATATCTATTATAAAATGGGTGATTTGGAAAGAGTGATATATGCCAATCAACAGGCCGTTTCCATTGAACCACGATATGCCCGGGGATATGCTAATTTGGGTTTTGCTTATTTGCAGATGGCAGAAACAGACAAAGCCATAGAAGCTTTAGAAAAAGCCATTGAGCTAAATCCTGAAATAGCCCAGGCATGGAGTAATTTGGTCAATGCTTATTTACAAAAAGATGATGTGGATAAAGCCATTGCAACAGGTAAAAAGTTAGTGGAATTTGCCCCTGAATTTCCTTTGGCCCATAATAACTTGGCTTATGCCTATTATGTAAAAGAGGATTTCAGAAATGCCATTTACCATGTGGATAAAGCTGTGGCCTTGGGATTCCAAGTACATCCACAATTTTTAGCTTATTTGGAGCCAAAACGTGATGAATTATAAAGATTTATTTGAAAAATACGGATATCTAGTGGGGCAAGCGGACCAAGCCTTTGCTCATATGGCAAAGGAATATGGAGATAATATTGTCTGCAAGGCTCAATGTGCCGACTGCTGTCATTCCATATTCGGCTTATTTCCCATTGAGGCAGCCTATATCAGCCATCAATTTGGTAAGCTGGATCGTAAACTAAGGAGAGAAGCCCTATCCCAGGCAGAAAAAGCAGATAAAGAATTGTTATCCCTTGAACAGCGTTTGCAGAAGGAATATGGAAACGACCAAGAAGCAATGGTTGCAGCCATTGCAAAGGAAAGGGTTCGTTGCCCATTACTCAATGAACAGGACAAATGCATGATGTATGGCCATAGGCCTGTGACTTGTAGAGTATATGGTATGCCCACAGTAGTGGGAGGAAAGCCTCATGCTTGTTGGAAAGGAAATTTTCTTAAGGGACACCAATATCCTAGTTTTAATTTAGATGCCATGTATCATGAATTGTATGGGCTATCCAAGGAATTTTTGGACCGCATGGGGCAGCCTGATCCGGAAACCGCAGGTTTATTGCTGTCTGTTTCTAAATCCATTGCTACCCCAGTGGAGGAGCTGTTTTAAATAAAGGGCGGACTTTTGAGGTTCGCCTTTTTTGTATCAACATCATTGTTGCATTTTCTTGCTTTTGTGAGATGATGATATGAACAAAAAGGGCTTGCAGGAATTTTTAGATAGAATATTTTTATATGGATACAATAAAATAGAGAATAAAGGATTATTATAATCTTTTATTCTCTATTTTATTTTGTGCTTCTTTGGCCAGGTCAGCAACTGTTTTTTCTTTTAGTTCTCCCGCTTGATACATGAGCAATGTTTCGTGATCATGGAATAATGCTTCTAAGGCAGGTAAGGCTTCCCTGGCTGATAAATTCCCCATGAGCCAAGCAGTATATCCTCTGGTTTGAGGGGAAGGATCCGAGAGGTAACCTATGGAGCGGTAGAGAGCTTTTCTTACCAGATCCGGTCTGTGCAATGAAATTTTACCCAATGCCGATAATGCAGCGGGTCTTGTGGGCTCCTCTTCTAAAAATTGATATAAGTTAGTCAGATAACCCCCATAAAGTTCTGGACATGCAGCGATAATCTCACCAATGGCATCAAAAGCTCCCCAGGAGGACGCTGCTGTATCAGAAACAGCATAAAGCAATGATTGTAACAGGTTGGCAACTGCTCCGGGATCTTTTTTAGACACAACAGAGCTTGCTTTGCCTAATGCCTCAGCTGCTCTGCATCTTGTTTGTAAATCCACGGCATAAAGAAGTTTTTGTAAGAGGCGTAAAATTCTTTTATCCTGAGCAGCAGCTACAATGGCATCCAATTGGTAATGCTCCACCGCATGTTTGATGGCCTCTTTGGTCATTTTCAAAGGCTGGGAACTGCTTACTGTTTGATAGAAATGCATGGCAGGGGAAAGAGGTACAGCCTTGGTTAATGTTTGATTGACTCCCTCTTTGGTTACTTCCTGTATGTCTTTATGCAAACGAATAAAATACAAGGCCCCAGGAATCTTCCTGCCTTCGTAGAAGCCACCAGGAACAAACTGATGACTGATTCCGTCATAATGTTCTACCAATTGTTCTAAATAATCTTCATTGGGAAATAAACTCCAAGCTAAATCCCAATCCATATTGCAGGCAAATACCAAAGCTTCAATAAAAGCAGAACCTAAATTTTTTCCAATGGCATCGTAGGCGTATACAGCACCACAGGAACAGCTCCCTACAGGCATATCTCCCATGCGATGGGACTGGAGTTCCACCGGCTTATCAATATAAAGCCCACAAAAAGGGCATGTGGGTGGATTTGTTTGTTCTTTACCAAAATTTTTTGTTTTCATTGTATACTCACTTTGCACTCAAATCTTTTTCTGAAATAAAAACTTAATCTCCATGTCCAGGAACTTCTAAGGTAACACAATCGTTTCCGGAGCTACAGGATTTGGTTGTTATTTTGGGGCCGCCATCTTTCCCTGCCGCCATTTTGTAGCTGGCTTTGCTGATAACTCGTTCCAATGAGTCCCCATGACATTGGGGGCACGTGAGCTCTATCTTTTCATCCCGGTTGACAAAAAGCTTTTCAAAAAGTTTTCCGCATTGCATACAGCGAAATTCAAATATGGGCATTATCACTTTGCCTCACTTTCCGTCATTTATGGAGGTAATTATATCAGTAGCAGAAGCAAGGTGTCAAACGGGTATTAGAATTTTTGTGATTCTACCAGTGAACTCCTATGGACAGGAAGTAAAAAAATGAATAAACTAAATATAGAGAAAAAAGATGTAGCTTCTGATTTTTTTAGAAAAGATTTTTTTGTCAAAATTTTAGATAAATTTGCAACATTGAATCAAAGGCCTTGCACCTTAAATGCACGATTGAAAGCTTTTTAAAGGGAAATATGTCGAAATGAATAAAATGGCAGAGTGAAAAATTTTGTATTTTGTCAGAAGGAATTAAATAAGAGGTACCGAATATATATACGTCCGATAGGCTGGTCTGATGGTTATGACCGTGTTTTGATGGGGAAATCAAAGGGATGGTATATATCGGATTGGCCAAAAAATGCAGCTACTCGATGAAAAAAAGGTGCAAAGAGTTCCTGCATTGGGAGTATAAAAAGTATTTGTCAAGGAGGTGAAGGAAATGTTTACAGTAGAGGTTGATAAGGATAAATGTGTAGGTTGTGGTGAATGTGCCGACAATTGTCCTGCTTCTGTTCTTGAAATGGATGACAACAAAGCCAGTGTAGTGAATGGTGATGATTGTTTGGGTTGTGAAACCTGTGTATCAGTATGTCCTAATGAAGCAGTTTCTTTGAACGAAGCATAAGAGATTGATTGATGCAAGCAATTTCGTTAGTGAGAAAACAAAGCAGTTGTGCCTTTTTAATTCCGGTTGGCTAATGGAACTCCTATGTCAACCGGGAATTTCATGAGTGGCGTAAAACATTGAGAGGCGTTGCAGTTTGTAATGATGCAAAATGGTCAAAGGAGGTGTGTCAGTGGCCTGGTTTATTCTGCAAGTACTTCCTTATATTGCTGTAGCAATTTTTGTCATTGGTATTTTATATCGGCTGGGACGTTGGGCAGGGGCACGAATTGTGCATAACATAACTTTAGCACCATTTCCCAAAAACAATGGCCAGGTAGCCGCTGTGTTTGCTAAAGAGGTTATCTTTTTCCGGAGTTTATTTCGTTCCGATATTGCTTTATGGATAGGGGCCTGGATTATGCACATCGCTCTCTTGAGCATCATTGGTGGGCATTTGATGGGAATTTATTTCTTAGGTAAACAATTTGTTTACATTGGTACCACAGAAGCGCTAAGTGAATCTTTGTCAAGTTTGATGGGAACAACATTTGGTATCATTATTTTCATTGCATTGCTTTATTTGATTTATCGTCGGATAGTGATCCAAAAGGTACGTAATGTCAGTGCTCCCAGCGATTATTTGCATTTGATTTTGTTATTATCCATTGTAGCTGTGGGTAACTTGATGCGTTTAATTCCTGGTTGGGGTATTGAGTATGAACCCGTACGGGAATACATTACCTATTTGGTTACTTTGCAACCAATACCCATGACTGCAGAAGTTTTGGCAACCCCATTGTTTGTAATTCATTTATTATTGGTACAAGTTTTATTAATGATATTCCCATTTAGTAAACTCATGCATGTATTGGGGATGTTTGCTGAACGGTGGATTATTAATCGGAAATATACTGCCGAGCCAGCACCTGGGCTTCCCAATGTTGATATTAAAGCCGCAAGGACTGCGGGATTGGGATTGCCTTCCAGTGGGGGGGGTGAGTTAGATGCCAACGTATAAAGATATGGTCCAACCCGTTAGGGCTAGTGATACGGATATGCGGAAAATTCACATTGAGCCATTGTCTGATGAGCAAAAATGTGAAAAAGCAATCCAGTATTTAGATGAAATGCGCAAAAAATATCGTTCCTTTGTAGTGGCCATGGAATCTTGCGTAAAGTGCGGCGCTTGCGCTGAAAATTGCCATACGTATTTGGGGACCAAGGATCCCAACAATATTCCTGCCAATCGCGCGGAATTGATTCGCAAAGTGTATAAAAGATATTTCACACCCGAAGGTAGACGGTTTGGTAAGCTGGTAGGGGCAGAAGACATTAGCATAGATGTCATTGAACAGTGGTATTCTTATTTTTATCAATGCAGCGAATGTCGCCGTTGCGCCACTTCTTGTCCCTTTGGAATTGATACCTGCGAAGTAACCATGATTGCACGCCAAATCTTACACTGGTTAGGGATTACCCCTAAATTACATGCAGGCGTGGGTGCTGCCATGGAACATGTAGGGAACCATACCAATTTGCCAAAACCTGGTTTGGTGGATACCTTGGAGTTTCTAGCAGAAGATATTATGGATGAATTTGGTGTCGAATTGACAATCCCAGTGGATAAACCAGACTCTGATATTCTTTATATTCCTTCTTCAGCGGACTTCCTTTTGAATGAATATACCTTAAAAGGGGCTGCCCTGTTCTTTACCTATATTGGAGCCAATTGGACCATTCCCAGTATTGTGGCGGAAGCAGGGAATTTTGGATTTTTGTTTGACCAAAGATTTACCCAACGTCACAATGTAATGCGTCTTTTAGACGCTGCCCAACAATTGGGTATTAAGAAAATTGTCTGGGGTGAATGTGGACACGGTTGGCGGGCGGCCAAAATGTATATTCCCACAATGGCTGATCGGCCAGTACGTTGGCCCATTACCCATATTCATGATGAAGTGGCCTATTACATTAAAACCAATCAATTAAAGTTGGATCCCTCTAAAAATAGCCACCCAGTGACTTTGCATGATCCCTGTAACTATGCCAGGGCTTGTGATTTGCAAGAGAATCTGCGTATTGTGATGAAAGCTTGTGTTTCAGATTTTAGAGAGATGTATCCCAATAAAGAAAGAACCTTCTGCTGTGGTGGTGGTTCTGGTATTTTGTTTGATGATCCGGAAATGTATCAACGCCGTATTCAACTTTCTGCTAAAAAGGCTGAATTGGTAAGAGCAACTGGTGTTGGGGCCAATGGTGATGGTATTCTGTGTGCTCCTTGTTCCATTTGTAAAGCCCAGCTTTATCCCATGGTAAAAGAACATGAATTGGGTGTAGAAGTAAAAGGTTTGATTGACTTAGTGGGGAAAGCATTGGTATGGAAATAAGGAATTATACAGAATGGTAAATAAATTTTTGTAAAAGGAATTGACGACAAGCATTATCAATGGTATCTTTAGGAGTGGGGAAAGTATCAGTATGTTAGCATTGCCGGTGTTTACCTGCTATCTATATGTTTGTCGGCAAGGCCAATAAATTTACTGGAGGTGTTGTTTTCGATGGCAAGCATTACAATTGCCGGAAAAGAGATTGAACTGGATGAAGACGGTTTTATGGTTGATCCTGATGCATGGACAGAAGATTGTGCAAAATATTTTGCACCAGGAGAAGGAATTAATGAATTAAATGATGATCATTGGAAAGTCATTCTTTATTTGCGTGACTATTACAAACAATTCCAAATTGCTCCTATGATCCGTAAGCTTTGCAAAGAAACCGGTTGCAGTTTGAAATATATCTATGAACTGTTTCCATCCGGCCCTGCAAAAGGTTCTTGTAAATTAGCAGGATTGCCGAAACCCACTGGTTGTGTATAAGAAAATAAGCAAAAGCAGGGAGCATCGGTTTTGCATGTATAAACACATGATGGGCAACGAGGTATTCCTGCAGTAACACATTAAGTGTTATATGAGTGAGAGCATGTCAGGCACATATACAAAGTACTGTTATGAGGATAGCAGTACAAAAGTACATGTGCCTGTTGTTTTTTTGGTATGCTAAAAAGAGAAAAGTGGATTCGGATTCTTAGGGGAGCAATGATGGGCTTGTGAATGATTCCTTGTGATGCCCAGCATGTTTTTGTTCAAATCGTACATATTTATAAAGAGAACTGATTTTCCGTAAATCCAATGGATTGGTGATGGGAGTGCAAATATAAATACCAATATATGTTAATCATAGGAAAGCCTATAAAATGGAGGTTTGCATGAAAAAAGTTTTAAAGCAAATACCCAGATTGGTTGTGGGAGCTCCCCATGGACGTTCAGGCAAAACCACAGTGACTTTGGGGCTGTTGGCAGCATTAAAGCAAAAAGGGTACAGCATTCAGCCTTTTAAAAAAGGTCCTGATTTTATTGACCCTAGCTGGATGACCTTGGTGACAGGGGTTAGCTGTCGTAATTTGGATCCTTTTTTTATGTCCAAAGAGTTGATTCGCCATTCCTTTTGCCTGCATGGAGCGCAAAAATCCATCGCAGTGGTGGAAGGTGCCATGGGCCTTTTTGATGGGGTGGATATCCAAGGCAGTGGTAGTACAGCTGAAATAGCTAAAATCATAGAGGCCCCGGTTATTTTGGTTGTGGATAGCACTAGGATGACCAGAAGTGTAGCTCCTTTGGTAAACGGTTTTTTGCATTTCGATACAGAGGTTACCATTGCAGGGGTTATTTTGAATAAAGTGGCCCGCTCTCGGCATGAAACCATGTTACGACAGGCCATTGAAACTTATTGTGGTATCCCTGTGTTAGGGGTTTTGCCCAAGGGGAAAGGATTGACCATTCCGGACCGGCATCTAGGATTAATTCCCGCAGGGGAGAGAAAAGAAATCTTTGAGGCTGTGGAGCGGATAGGAAAGGCTGCTTTGGATTGTCTGGATATCAAAACCATTGTCTCCATTGCCACCGCAGCTTCTCCTTTACCCATACCAAAAGCAGATAGGAATGAGGAGCATGTTTCTTGGGGTAGTTGCTCCAGGAATACGGTAAAAATCGGAATTTTTAAAGATGTTGCTTTTAGCTTTTATTATCCTGAGAATTTAGATGCATTGGTTCAAACGGGAGCAGAGCTTTGTTATGTAGATGCTTTGCACGATAAGGAACTGCCGGAGATAGATGCTTTATATATTGGGGGCGGTTTTCCTGAAATTTTTGCAGCGCAGTTGGAGGAAAATGTATCTTTGCGCCAGGAAGTCAAATCGGCTGCTGACCGTGGGCTGCCTATTTATGCAGAATGCGGAGGATTGATTTATTTATCCCGCAGAATGGTTTGGGATGAAAAAACCTATGCTATGGCTGGAGTTTTGCCTTTGGATATTCTGATGACAGATAAACCCCAAGGCCATGGGTATGAAGTGGTAACAGTGGATTATGATAATCCTTTTTTCGAAAAAGGCACAGTGATAAAAGGTCATGAGTTTCATAATTCAAAAGTATTGCACTTGGATGAAGATGAAGTAAAGTTTGCCTTTCGGGTGGATAGGGGGAATGGGCTTGGCAACAAAAGAGATGGCATTATGCGCAATCAAGTATTGGCAGCTTATAGCCATGTCCATGCTTTGTCCACCCCCCAATGGGCTCCTGCTTTAGTGAAACAAGCAAACATATACCGTGAATCACAGCAAGGAAAAAATTAAAAAACGGCCAAATGATATGTAGTATTAAGATATGCTTAACTACAAAAATATCCAGAGATTTTTTTGGCCTTCATAGTTATGGTAAAAAGCTTCTGTTTAAGGAGCTTTTTTTGTTAAAATAAAAAATTGCATACATAGAAAAAGTTTTCTTATGTCAGAATAATAGCACATAGAGTAAAAAGGGAGGAATGGATTTTGCCCAAAACTGGTGAAAATGGGAGGCACATGCCCTGGCGCCAGTGGTATATAAAATCTATCGTTGCCTTTGCGTGGGTAGGTGTCCTAATTTTTATTTTTTGGCAAGGAGGGCAGGCCAGGGCGCAAGATGATATGCTGACTTGGGGTAGTAGTGGGGCAGCGGTATCAAAGGTACAGGCAGTGTTGAATCAGTGGGGCTATTACACAGGTCCTATTGATGGTTATTTCTCAAACAAAACCCAAAGGGCTGTGAAAGAATTTCAAAAGAAAAATGGATTGGTGGCAGATGGTACCGTGGGACCAGAAACCTGGGTTGCTTTGGGGTTTTCTGCAAAAGGATATTCTTCTCCTCAGGTATCCCAAGCAGCGGGTTTAGCCGGAGGAATTACCAACCGAGATAGCACTTATTTACTGGCCAGAGTCATTGAGGGAGAAGCTGCGGATGAAGCTTATGTGGGAAAAGTAGCCGTTGGGGCGGTTATTATGAATAGAACAGAAAGCAATGCATTTCCTAATTCCTTGGCAGGAGTGATTTACCAGCCGGATGCCTTTGAATCCGTGACCAATGGTCAGTACACCCGGGCAGTATCTGCTGAATCTTTACGAGCTGCTCAGGCCGCCATGTCTGGATGGGATCCCACAGGGGGGGCTTTATATTTTTGGAATCCAAATAAACCGGTAAACCCGTGGATTTGGTCTAGACAAACAGTGGGTAAAATTGGTAGACATGTTTTTGCCCTTTGAGGAGGATTCATATGCGAAATACATGGTTCATGGTGTTGGGGGCAGTCTTAGTGGTGGGTTCGTTTCTTTGGGGAGCCCAACAGAACCAATCAAAACAGGCAACAGAAACCATGTTGCATAATCAATATCAAAGAGCTTTTTATCGTGTGAATACCCATGTCCAGAATGTAGAGGTTTTGCTTTCAAAAACTTTGGTAGGACAAGAGAGTGATTTTGATGCCAACCTTTTCATGCACATTTGGCAAGAAGCCAATGCTGCTCAGGATAATTTATCCCAGATTCCGGTACCCAATATGGTGATGAACAGAACAATACAGTATTTGAATCAAGTATCCGATTATGCCAATACATTGGCAGAGCAGACCCTAAAGGGGCAAACCAAAACAGAAGAGCAATGGCATACTTTACGTACTTTGTATCAACAAGCAGGGGATTTGAATTTAGAATTAAAGAAAATGCAACAGCAGATAGCGGATAACAACTTGACTTTAGGGGAATTTTTAACCAATACCAAAAAAGTAGTAGGCAGTCATGCCATTGATTTAGCAGAAGAGCAATTAAAAGATTTGGATCAAAAAATGCAACAATTTCCTGTGCTTATTTATGATGGTCCTTTTTCTGACCATCTAAGAGGTAAAAAAGCTTTGGGCTTGACCGGGAAAATGGTGGAACCTTCGGAAGCCAGGACCATTGCTTTACAGAGTGTTGATGGCTATGATAAAAAAAGTCTTGTGGTACAAGATATGCAAGTTTTAAATGGACTCATTCCTACCTATCAAATGAATATAAGCCCCAAAGATATACAGGATGAACAAATTGCTGTGGGCGTATCAAAACAAGGAGGAAAAATTATATGGATGTTAAATGGAAGGAATGTGGGAAAGGAGAAAATTTCCATAGCCTTGGCTCAAAAAAAAGCAAAACATTATCTCAAGCAAATGGGGTTTGAAAATATAGAGCTATCCTATCATGAAAAAGAAAATAAAACAGTGGTGTTTAACTTTGTGGGTAAACAAGATGGATGTATTATGTATGGGGATATGATCAAGATATCTGTGGCCTTGGATGATGGACAAATCATTGGTTTTGAGGCCTCTAATTATTGGGATTCTTATCGGGCCAGGAAGCTCCCTAAGCCTGTTTTAAGCAAGAATCAGGCGAAGCAGAAATTAAGTCCCCATTTGAGCAATGTTTCTTCCGGAAGGTTGGCTTTGATCCCCGTGAGCCCGGATAAAGAGGTGCTGACCTATGAGTTCCGAGGGGAATTGGCTGAGGATGTGTTTCTTATTTATATCAATGCAACAAACGGAAGGGAAGAACAACTATTGCGTTTGCTGCATACTGCTGAAGGGGTGCTGACTCTGTAAAAATGATGTAGGGTGATTTTTAAGGGTAGTAAAAAGCGGGGATATTGTCAAAAATAATTAACTGTAAATAGAAAAACATTGATTGACAGGGCCTGTTGCGCGTGCTAGAATAGCTTCATATTTATATGCAAAGTGATGACAGGGAATATGGATTTCTTGGACTCCTGAAGAGAGCCGGGATTAGGTGCGAGCCTGGCGGAGAAAAGAAGCCGTGCCACCCCTTGAGCTGGTCTGATGAACTCATTTCTGGAGACGAAATTGCCAAAGGAGATGATAGTAAATCAGCCGAATGCCTCTACGTTAAAGAGGTGTAGAGTGGATTACACTATATGCATTGTGTAATCAATATGGGTGGTAACGCGAGACTCTCGTCCCTTGGACGGAGTTTTTTTTATTTTTAAAAACAGATATTTAGAGTGCAAAGGAGGTTATCGATTGAAAGAATTATTGGAGTTATTACAGGAAAACGCCAAACTTACGGATCAGGAGATAGCCGTTATGCTGCATATGGATGTAGAGGATGTGAGGCGTAAGATTAAATGGTTGGAAGATAACAAAATTCTACTTCGTTACATTGCCCTTATCAATTGGGAAAGAGCTGGCGAAGAAAGAGTGACTGCTTTTATTGAAGTGCGGACTACGCCTCAGCGGGATGTAGGGTTTGATGCAGTGGCGGAAAGAATTTATCGTTTTCCTGAGGTTCGCAGTGTGAGACTTATGTCTGGTGGTTATGACTTGGTGGTGTTTATTGAGGGCAAAACCATGCGTCAAGTAAGTAACTTTGTATCCACCAAATTGGCTACCATTGACGGGGTTATCAGCACAGCCACACATTTTGTGTTAAAAACCTATAAGCAAGATGGTGTGATTATTGATGAAGATGAAGATGATAGAAGGCTGGTGATTTCACCTTGAATAGGCAACAGTTAAACAAACAGCAATGGTCTGATTGGATAAATCCCACTGTACAATCCTTTCCTTCCTCTGGGATTCGAAAATTTTTCGATATGGCCACAGAGGTAAAAGATGTGATTTCCCTGGGCGTGGGGGAGCCTGACTTTGTAACACCTTGGCATATCCGGGAGGCCAGCATTTATTCCTTGGAAAAGGGATATACCATGTATACTTCTAACCAAGGCTTATCCGAGTTAAGAGAAGCCATTGCCCGGGATTTAGATACAACCTATGGCGTAACTTATGATGCCCGCAGAGAATTGTTGATCACCGTGGGTGTTAGCGAAGGTATGGATTTAGCCTTACGGGCTTTGTTATTCCCTGGGGATGAAGTGTTAATTCCAGAGCCCTCTTATGTATCTTATGGCCCCTGTGTTGTGATGGCCGGTGGGGTTCCTGTTTATATGCAGACATCAGTGGAAGATGATTTTCGCTTAACAGCGGAGAGGGTGGAAGCTTCTATTACGTCTAGGACCAAAGCGTTGCTTTTATGTTATCCCAACAATCCTACGGGAGCGGTGATGAATCGGCGAGAGCTGGTGGCTATTTCTGAATTGGTAAAACAACATAATCTGATAGTTTTTTCTGATGAAATTTATGATAAATTAACTTATGATGGCGAGCATACTTGCTTTTCCTCTCTCCCTGGTATGCGGGAAAGAACGGTTTTGTTGAATGGTTTTTCCAAAGCATATGCCATGACTGGATGGCGGGTAGGTTATGTGGCTGGTAATGCTGATTTTATCGGTGCTATGACGAAAATCCATCAGTATACCATGTTGTGCGCGCCTATTATGGCCCAAATGGCAGCTTTGGAGGCTCTTAAAAATGGCAAAGATGGAATGCGGCGTATGGTCCAGGAATACAATCGCCGTCGTCATGTGGTGATTCAAGCATTTAAGGATATGGGAATTTCTTGTTTTGAACCAGGGGGCGCTTTTTATGCTTTCCCAGAAATAGCTCCCACAGGGCTGACCTGTGAAGAATTTGCAGAAAAGCTATTGCTAGAAGAAAAGGTTGCTGTAGTGCCTGGCAATGCTTTTGGGCCCAGTGGGGAAGGTTTTATCCGGTGTTCCTATGCTGCTTCAATGGAAGATTTAATGGAAGCTTTTCGGCGCATGAATCGGTTTGTAAAACGCTGTGGGGTAAAACAAAAAACAGTGGTAAATATGTAGTTTTTTTAGGGAATTACTTAAAAAATAAGCAGGAATCGATAATTTTATAGAGAATATGTAGGATTGATATAAGAATTGGGGGATAATTTTTGTTATCCGCCAATTCTTTGCATGGAGCATAGCCATGCAAAGAATACATAAAATGAAATAAGAAGGATGGAAGGATGGTTTAGTAGGAATGAAAATTGCGTTGCTGTGTCTATTTGTGTTTGTTTTGCTGCTCAGTGGATTTGTCAGCATGCGTAAGACCCGTACAGTGAATGATTTTTTCCTGGGTGGTAGAAAAGTGGGTCCTTGGTTATCTGCTTTTGCCTATGGCACCACTTATTTTTCCGCTGTTATCATTGTAGGGTATGCAGGTAAGGTAGGTTGGGGATTTGGCTTGTCTAGTGTTTGGATTGTAGTCGGCAATACCCTGATAGGGACATTGCTGGCTTGGCTTGTGCTGGCCAAACGCACAAGGGCAATGACCAAACGTCTAAATGTCATGACCATGCCGGAATTTTTAGAGGCTCGCTATCGCAGTGGGCGTTTAAAGCTATTTTCCGCGTTGGTCATATTTGTTTTTTTAGTCCCTTATTCAGCGTCAGTTTATATTGGACTTAGTTATTTGTTTAATCAAATATTTGGTATCCCCTATGCCTATGCTGTTATTTTTATGTGTGCCTTAACAGCTGTGTATCTCATCATGGGCGGTTATCGAGCAGTGGCTTTGACGGATTTGATCCAAGGGCTCGTTATGATTGTTGGCGTAGGGGTATTGTTGTATTTTGTGGTGGGTTCAGAAAAAGTAGGGGGAATTGTCAATGCCGTGCAAGGGCTGAAGGCTATTGATCCTGCTTTGGCAGGAATCGTTGGGCCTCCCGGTCCATTGGCCTTGGCCTCCTTGGTTATTCTCACCAGCTTGGGGGTTTGGGGTTTGCCGCAAATGGTGCAAAAGTTTTATGCCATTAAAAGCGAAGCTTCCATTAAACCAGCCATAATTATTTCCACGCTATTTGCCTTTATTATCAGCCTGGGAGCATATTTTACCGGGGGCCTATCCAGGTTGATGTTTACGGCACTGCCAGTGGATCCTGCCACAGGGATAGCTACACCGGATATGATTATGCCCGTTGTTATCAATACCTATTTGCCAGAAATCGCGGCAGCTTTGATCCTGTTGTTGGTGCTTTCTGCGTCCATGTCCACATTGGCTTCCTTGGTTTTGGTCAGCAGTTCGGCCATTGCCATTGATTTATATAAAACAGTGAAACCCAAACAAACTTCTGGGGAAGGTATTTTTCTTTTTCGTTTGTTATGTCTGATATTTATTTGTTTATCCTTATTAATTGCTCTTTTAAAACCAGCCATTATCTTGAGTCTCATGGGCATTTCCTGGGGCGTTGTGGCAGGGTTCTTCTTGGCACCTTATTTATACGGTTTATTTTGGCGTAGAGCTACCACTGCCGGGGCTTGGGCCAGTGGTTTGGTAGGCTTTAGCATTGCAGTATTTTTCTCGTTTTACTATCACTTAGATTCCAATGCTATACCCATTGTGGCTTCTGCTGCTATGTTGATTTCATTGGTGGTATTGCCAGTGGTGAGTTTGTTTACCCGTACGCTGCCAAAAGAGCATGTGTCAAAGGTTTTTGGTGATCAGGAAAACTGTAGAAGCAATATTCCTGTGGTACAAGAAGATATGGTTTAATCTGCAATACCATGGAAAAGAGAAAAGAAAGATAGTAATCCAAGATGGCGTTTACAAACAGATTGTGGAGCATCATTTACTCCATTGAATGCAAATATTTTTATAGAACGTAATTTATATCTTCATGACGGATGAATAAGGATGTGGAAAAGATGATTTGGGATGCAATGGAAACCATATCGCGGCAGGAACTAAAACAATTACAATTACAAAGATTACATGAAACAGTGCAAAGAGTTTACCAACATGTACCGTATTATCAACAGGAATTTAAGCGTTTGGGCATAACGCCGGATCAGATAAAGACCTTGAAGGATGTAAGTAAATTACCCTTTACCACTAAAATTCAATTACGGGAAAATTATCCCTATAATATGTTTGCTGTGCCAATGAAAGAAGTGGTACGGGTCCATGCTTCTTCTGGAACCACTGGTAAACCTACGGTAGTGGGCTATACCAAAAATGATCTGCACCATTGGGCGGAATTATTGGCCAGAGTGGCAACCATGGCTGGGGTGACGGATGAAGATGTGGCACAAATCACCTTTGGGTACGGTCTATTTACCGGAGCCTTTGGCTTGCATTACGGCTTAGAACGAGTGGGCGCAACCGTTGTGCCCACTTCGGTGGGCAATACCCAAAAACAGATTATGTTGATGCAAGATTTTGGTACCACTGTGTTGGTGGGAACTCCATCCTATTGCCTGCATTTGGCTGAGGTTGCCAAGGAAATGGGCTTAACCCAAGATGACTTTAAACTAAGAGTGGGTTTGTTTGGGGCTGAGGTTTGGACAGAAAGCATGCGTAGAGAATTAGAAAAAGCATGGGGTATCAAAGCCACAGACAACTACGGTCTTAGTGAAGTCATGGGGCCAGGGGTTGCTGGGGAGTGTTCCTGTTCAGAAGGTTTGCACATCAGTGAGGATCACTTCTTGGTGGAAATCATTGATCCCATCACAGAGGAGCCTTTGGAATATGGACAAGAAGGCGAATTGGTGATTACTACTTTGACAAAGGAAGCGCTTCCAGTGATTCGTTATCGCACCAGGGATATCACAGTGTTAACAAATGAACCATGTCCTTGCGGTCGGACTGGCGTGCGTATGCGTAAAGTAACAGGGCGGACAGATGATATGTTAATCATTTCAGGGGTGAATGTCTTTCCCTCTCAAATTGAGAGTGTTTTATTAAGCATAGAGGGTATTTCCTCTCATTACCAAATTGAGGTGGGAAAAAGGGGATATTTGGATCATCTAGAAGTGAAGGTGGAATTGAACCAAGCTTCTTTTACAGGACAATTCAGTGATTTAACTGCTTTAGAGGAAAAAGTGCGCAGTCGTTTACAAAGTGTATTATCCATTGGGGCTAAGGTGCGTTTGTTAGAGCCTTATTCCATTGCACGCAGTGAAGGCAAGGTCATTAGGGTTATTGACAATAGAAAAAATCAGTAACATAGGGGATGGAAATGTTGAAAAAATTAATGACTGGTAATCAAGCCATTGCCCAGGGAGCCTGGCAATGTGGCGTGAGGATGGGGGTAGGGTATCCTGGTACCCCAAGCACGGAAATCTTAGAAGAATTTGCCCAGTATCAGGATATTTATGCCCAATGGTCTCCCAATGAAAAAGTTGCTTTGGAAGTGGGGATTGGGGCTGCCATGGCAGGAGCCAGGGCTTTGGTTACCATGAAACATGTGGGGGTAAATGTGGCTGCTGATCCTTTGCTCACCCTGTCATATACAGGGGTGAATGGGGGATTGGTATTGATTTCCGCTGATGATCCTGGGATGCACAGTTCTCAAAATGAACAGGATAACCGGCACTACGCCCGTTTTGCTAAAATTCCTTTGCTGGAGCCTGCGGACAGCGTTGAAGCCATGGCCATGATTGAAGCTGGCATGGAATTGAGTGAAAATTTTGATACCCCAGTCATGCTGCGTTTAACTACCCGGGTGGCGCATTCTCAAAGTATGGTTACCATAGGGGAAAGAAAAACCATTCCCCTGCGGGCTTATGAAAAAAATCCGAGCAAATGGTTGATGGCGCCAGCTTACGGAAAATTGCGGCGTAAGGCCTTGGAAGAGAGAATGGCTAAACTATCAGCTTATGCCGAAACTTCCCCCTTTAATATGGTGGAAGAAGGTAGCCCGGACATAGGTATTATTACCAGTGGAATCAGTTATCAATATGTCAAAGAAATTTTGCCCCAAGCTTCTTGCCTGAAGCTTGGCTTTACTTATCCCTTGCCAACACAATTGATTCAATCCTTTGCTGCAAAAGTGAAAAAACTTTTTGTGGTGGAAGAATTGGAACCGTTTTTAGAAGAGCAAATCAAACTGCTAGGGATATCTGTCATTGGCAAAGAGCTATTCCCTAATGCAGGTGAATTTAGCCCTGGATTATTACGGGATAAATTTGTAGAAGCCGGGGTTTTGTTGCCAGAGCCAAAGAAAACAATGCCTGATGATATGCCTGCCTTGCCAGCCCGACCTCCTGTACTTTGCGCTGGGTGTCCCCATAGGGGCGTATTTTATACGCTGCATAAACTCAATTTAGTCGTTACAGGGGATATTGGCTGTTACACATTGGGCGGACTTTCTCCTTTAGAAGGGATTGACAGCTGCGTATGTATGGGGGCTAGCATTGGAATGGCCCATGGTGCCAGCAAGGTGGTGCCAGAATTTAAAGATCGTACAGTGGCAGTCATTGGCGATTCTACCTTTTTGCATTCAGGAATTACAGGCCTTTTGGATGTTGTGTATAACAAAGGCAATGCTACGGTGTTGATACTGGATAACCGTACCACAGCCATGACTGGACACCAAGAGCACCCGGCCACAGGGAAAACCCTAATGGGAGAAGTTGCGCCCATGGTGGATTTTGAAACCTTGATTCGGGCGTTAGGTGTGGGCAGAGTGGTTACAGTAGATCCTTTGGATTTGAAGGCCTTGTCCACAGCAATCCAAGAGGAAATTCTTGCCCCTGAACCTTCGGTTATCATTGCCCGTCGTCCCTGTGCTTTGCTAAAACGCAGCACTGCAAAGCCAGTGACAGTGAACGAGGAACTGTGCAAAGGCTGTGGCCTTTGTCTGAAAATTGGTTGTCCAGCGCTTTCCTTAGAAGATGGGGTAAGCCGGGTGGACGCCAATGCTTGTACTGGTTGTGGCCTTTGTTTGCAAGTATGTAAGTTCCAGGCATTGGTTGCGCCAAAAGGAGGGGAAACCTGCAATGCTTAAAGCAATGGATATTTTGATGGTGGGTGTTGGAGGACAAGGAACAATTTTAGCCAGTAAAATTTTAGCCCATGCCGCTGGCTTAGCAGGATATGATATCAAAATGTCGGAAATTCATGGGATGGCCCAACGGGGTGGTAGCGTTTCCACCCAAGTCCGTTTGGGAGAGAAAATCTATTCCCCTTTGATAGCAGAGGGCAAGGCGGACATTATTTTGGCTTTTGAAAAATTGGAAGCCTTGCGCAGCTTTTGCAATTTAAAAGAAAATGGTATTATGATTGTAAACGATCAAGCCATTGCGCCGGTTCCTGTGTTGGCTGGTTTGGCGCAGTATCCCCCTGAAGCCAGGGAATACATCCAGAGCAAATTATCTGGCACCATGATGGTGGATGCTCTGCAAATTGCTGAAGAATGTGGCAATCCTAAAGCTGCTAATGTGGTTTTGGTGGGTGTTCTGGCCCGTCGATTGCCCATTGCTGAGGATTTATGGCAAAAGGCTTTGGCAGATAAAGTACCCGCAAAGTTTTTAGAAGTGAATCAAGCTGCCTTTGAGCGGGGCTATCATTTATAAAAATAAATGGTTATCATTATGTTTTGATATTAGGTAAGGGGCGGTGGGATAGCATGAGCTTTCTACCGCCTTTTGGATGTCAAGATGTTTTCGGATAGGGTATTGTTTTGCGATTTTGGGAGTTGCTTCGTTTTCATAAGCATGATATGGTAGAATATAAAAGAGGAAATCTGTGGGTAGAATGGTTTTGGAGGGTATAACCCTATGGCATGAAAAGGTTTGGTTGGCCAATGAAGAGAGTATTTTTTGAAATGAATGGAAGGCTTATGGGAAATGACACAGGGGGAAGGCTATACTGTTAAAACAAATTGGTGGCTTCCGGGAATTTTTCCGGGGGCATATTTTTTGAGCTTATGGATGGAAAGGAGCTAAGGAATTGAGCGGTTTGGTGGAACAAATTCGAATGGACCTAACAGGGCTATTGATAAATGCATTGCATAAAACCAGTGAAAAAGGAATACTGCCAAAGGTAGAAGCGCCAGCTTTTGTGGTGGAAGTTCCCCGAGAAAAAGAAAATGGTGATTTTGCCACAAACCTGGCCATGTTATTGGCTAAACCAGCCCGTACTGCCCCACGCAAAATTGCGGAGGCTTTGGTGGCAGAGCTGGATTCCTCCACATTGCCTTTGGAAAGGGTAGAAATTGCAGGGCCAGGATTTATTAATTTTTATTTGCAGGCCAATTGGGTGTTAAAGGTTTTGCCAGAGATAGTGAAGGCAGGGCCAGCCTATGGAAGAGTCAATATGGGGCAAGGGAAAAAAGTGCAGGTGGAGTTTGTTAGCGCCAATCCCACTGGTTTGTTGCATATGGGCAATGCCAGAGGAGCGGCGTTAGGGGATACTTTGGCTTCATTGTTGGATTTTGCTGGATATGAAGTGAGCCGGGAATTTTACATAAATGATGCAGGGAACCAAATTGAACAGTTTGGTTGTTCTTTAGAAGTACGCTATTTTCAACTATTGGGGAAAGAAGCTGTGATGCCGGAGGAAGGCTATCATGGTGACGATATTGTGGATACTATGCGTGGTTTTGTGGAGAAATACGGGGAGCAATATGTCCATGTGGATATGAAGGTGCGCAGAGAAAAATTAGTGCAATATGCCCTGCAAGAAAAGTTGGTAGCCATTAAAAATTCACTGGAGAATTTTGGGGTTCACTATGATGTTTGGTTTTCTGAACAATCTTTGCACGCATCAGGATTTGTGGATGAAGCTGTGACAAGATTGAGAAATAATGGATATTTATATGAAAATGAAGATGCTTGGTGGTTTAAAGGCAAAGAATTTGGTCTGGAAAAGGATGAAGTGGTGGTACGAAGCAATGGAATCCCCACCTATTATGCAGCAGATATTGCTTATCATATGAATAAATTTCAGCGGGGATTTCAGTGGGTCATTAACATTTGGGGCGCTGATCACCATGGCCATGTACCCCGTATGAAGGGAGCCATCAAGGCTTTGGGGTATGATCCCGATGCCTTGCAGATTATCATCATGCAATTGGTACGTTTGTATAGGGGCGGAGAAATTGTCCGTATGAGCAAACGCACGGGCCAATTTGTGACCTTGGATGAATTGCTGGAAGAAGTGGGGACAGATGCTGCCCGTTTCTTTTTTGTCATGCGCAGTGCTGATAGTCATCTGGACTTTGATTTGGATTTGGCTAAGGCCAATTCCAATGATAACCCGGTCTATTATGTACAATATGCCCATGCCAGGATTTGTAGTATATTAAAGCAATTTTCCCAGCAGGAAGCAAAGGGAGAAGAGGTTGTATTGGAGGATATATTTCCCTTACAGGAAGAGGCTGAGTTGGCATTGGCTAGAAAACTGGCGGATTTACCTGATGAAGTGGCTTCCTGCGTGCGGGATTTGGCCCCCCACAGGATGACTCGTTATGTGCATGAAGTTGCCGGACTTTTTCACAGTTTTTATAATGCCCATCGGGTGATGACAGAAGATGCAGTATTGACAAAGGCCCGTTTGGTGTTAGTGGAAGCCACCCGGGTGGTATTGGTTAATTGTTTGCATCTATTGGGCGTCAGTGCACCAGAAAAAATGTAGTAGCTTTTCACTATATATGCGTGTATGGCGGAAGATTCATGATTGAGCAAGATAATGGATTATGATGTGAGTTATTGATTGATAAATAATGCAATGATATTGATAAAAAGTAGAAACACTGTTAAAAAATTATGGTTGCCAAAATTGGTTTTAAAATCCTTTATCTTGACAGAAAATTGGGTCGCAGATAAAATATGATAGATTATGTCCTTAGGAATTTATGGTGAAATAGGAGGCTGTTATGGCCAAATTTATATTTGTAACAGGTGGAGTGGTTTCGTCTTTAGGGAAGGGAATTACAGCTTCCTCTTTGGGGCGTTTGTTGAAAAGTCGGGGGCTTAAGGTGGCCATTCAAAAGCTAGATCCCTATATCAATGTGGATCCAGGAACTATGAGTCCATATCAACATGGAGAAGTCTTTGTAACAGATGATGGTGCAGAAACAGATTTAGATTTAGGACATTATGAACGGTTTATTGATGTAAATTTAAGCAGAACCAGTAATGTAACCACTGGTGGGATATACTATTCTGTCATTAACAAAGAACGCCGGGGCGATTATTTGGGAGCCACAGTACAGGTGATTCCGCATATTACCAATGAGATCAAAGACCATATCAAAAGAGTGGCCTTAGAACAGGGTGGTACTGATGTGGTCATCACAGAGATAGGCGGTACAGTGGGAGATATAGAATCCTTGCCGTTTTTAGAAGCCATTCGACAGTTAAGGGCAGATGTGGGCAAAGAAAATGTATTGTATATTCATGTAACCTTGGTTCCTTATTTAAAAGTAGCCAACGAACTAAAAACCAAACCTACCCAACATAGTGTGAAAGAATTGCGCAGTATTGGCATTCAGCCGGATGTCATCGTGTGCCGGACTGAAAAGCCATTCCCCCAAGAAGTAGCAGAAAAATTGGCTCTTTTTTGTAATGTGGATAAAGATGCAGTGATTCAAACAGTGGATGCCTTTTCCATCTATGAAGTGCCTTTGATGTTGGAGAAAGAAGGGCTGGCGGAAAAAGTCATTCGCATGTTGGGACTAGAATGTCAAGAACCAGACCTGTGCGAATGGGAAGAAATGGTTAATCGTATGCGGAATTTATCAGGCCATGTAACCATTGGCCTGGTGGGTAAATATGTATCGTTGCCTGATGCCTATTTCAGTGTTTCTGAAGCCTTGCGGCATGCTGGTTTGCGGCATGGCGTAGCAGTAAAAATCAAATGGATCAATTCTGAGGAATTAGAAAATGCTTTGGCTCAAAATTTCTTGCAAGATGTGGACGGGGTGTTGGTGCCAGGAGGTTTTGGTGACAGGGGCATAGAGGGAAAAATCCAAGCCATACAGTATGCCAGAACCAAACAAATCCCTTATTTAGGAATTTGTTTGGGCATGCAGTTGGCAGTGGTGGAGTATGCCCGTCATGTCTTGCATTGGACTGATGCCAATAGTTCGGAGTTTAATCCCCAAACACCTTATCCAGTAATTGATTTGCTTCCTGAACAAAAGGAATTGGATAAAATGGGTGGTACCATGCGCTTAGGACGCTATCAGTGTCAATTGAAAATTGATTCTTTAGCCTATAAAGCCTACGGATGTGATGATATTTATGAACGCCACCGCCACCGTTACGAGCTGAATAACAATTATCGCAAGCAGTTGATAGATGGCGGAATGAAGTTTACCGGAATTTTCCCTGATAGAGAGCTGGTGGAGGTGGTAGAGCTGCCCGATCATCCGTGGTTTTTGGGCACTCAATTTCATCCAGAATTTAAGTCAAGACCCAACAGACCCCATCCCCTTTTCTTGGATTTTATTCAAGCTGCCATTGCCTATCAACATGAAAAAAAATAAAACCGGCATTTTCGCCGGTTTTTTGTTTTTATAAAAATTAGCAAGGTTTTTTATTGTTCATAGGGAAATAATATGCAAGAGCTTATGGGTTGTTCAACCAAAAGAGTAAGAAAAGGATATTGGGTAAGGAAAAGTCATGTATGTATTTTAAAAAGATATATTGGATTTGGACGGAGGTGCGAAAGGTGAAAAAAACAGTGATTGGAGCAGGTATTGTGGGTTTGGTTGTGGTGGTTTTATTGATTGCCCTATTGGTAGGAGGAAGAACAGGCCCGCAGATTAATGGATATGCCCATGGAGGAACAGGGAAAGTAGTTGGCATTATTAACATTCAAGGAACCATTATGGGTGGTTCCCAAGGAGGCATTTGGGCAGAAGGTGCTGGGTCTAATGATATTATGAAAAAATTACGCCAAGCAATGAATGATCCTTCAATCGGCGCTGTGGTATTGCGTTTAGATAGCCCAGGGGGGAGTGCAGGCGCTACCCAGGAAATTGCCACAGAGGTTGAACGCCTCAGAAAATCCGGCAAAGTGGTGGTAGCTTCCATGGGGGATACCGCGGCTTCCGGAGCCTATTGGATTGCTTCGGTTTGCGATGTAATTGTGGCCAATCCCACAACATTAACAGGAAGCATTGGAGTAAGGATGGATGTGACTGATTTACAAGGACTTTATGATAAATTGGGGATAGAAACCCATACCTTTAAAAGCGGTACGATGAAGGATATGGGAGCTTCTGACAGAGAAATAACCCCAGAGGAACAAACAGTATTTCAAGGCATTATTGATGATATGTACGGCCAATTTGTGGATGTAGTGGCAGAGGGCAGAAAAATGGACCGTAATGCTGTACTTGCCTTGGCTGATGGCAGGGTTTTTACCGGACGTCAAGCCAAAGACTTGGGTTTGGTGGATCAATTGGGCAATTATTATGATGCAATTCGCTTGGCTGGAGAGCGTGCGGGAATCGGAGAGAATCCTGAGACCACCACCTTTTATGAAGCTGGTTTTTGGGAGAGTATTTTTAGCTCCAAAAACACGAAAATGCCTGCATTACAACCCCCAATTTTAGAAGACAAGGATCCCTCAGTTTGGCTGAAAATGGAATGATTTGTTGTTTAAAGGCTAGTGCTAGGGAATGAATTGATTTGGAGGTCTTTTGATATGGAAGAAAAACAGGATAGCAGAGAGGAACAACAAAGTGTAAGGGAAATAGAAGATGGCCAAAAGGAAAAAATAATGGAGGAAAGGGTTCTAGGAGACCAAGCCCTGATAGAGGAAGAAGAGGGGAATAATCTGGCCTTTCCTGAACAGCAAGAAAAGACAAAAGTTCTACCAAACCCAAAGAAGAAGGGAATTTTTGAGCTTATTTATGGCATATTGTTTGATCCCGTGCATACCATGAGGGAAGTGGCTATAAATCCACCTTGGGTCAAGGGGATTATCTTGTATGTTTTGATTAGCTTATTAAGTTGCCTGGTTACCTATGTGATGTCAAGTAGCAGCTGGCATATGCAGATAAATGCAACGGATATGCAGGTTTTATCAACCATCGTAGGTCCTTTTTTCATGATTACCTTTTTGCTGATTATGTTAATTTCCTGGTTTATGTATAGTGGTTTGTTGCATTTGTTGGCGGATTTTTTCGGTGGCCGAGGCCGAGGGATTGGGGTATTGACTGTATTAGCCCTATCTTCTTTGCCTATGCTGATTTTTATGCCTTTGAATTTGATTTTATTTCTTTTAACCCCTGAAAGTATGGCCAATATATTTAGTTTCCTATTTAGCCTTGGAGCCAGTGTTTGGGGTGCCATCTTATTATGCCTGGGCATTCGAGAAGTGCACCAACTGACTACAGGTCGGGCCGTATTGGTGGTTCTGTTGCCCCCTTTGGGTATGTTGGTGATTGGGATTTTGCTTTTCATTTTCTTTATAGGTGCTTTGATACCTCTGGTTATGTCAATGGAACAAATGTATCTATAAAAACCTAAGATATAGAAGCAAGAATGGATAAAATCGCCTTTTCTGTTGGGAAGACGTATTTTTCACAAATGAAACTTGCATTCGTTCGAAGGAATTTTTCCTCGGGTGGCGAATCGTTTTAGCATAAACATCACGGAGACCATGGTGGCTCCGGGGGGAGGTGTAGTAATGTCTGTCTGTTCTGAAATCGTATTGGCAATGCGTTGTCCGGAATGTGGTCAGGTAGATTTCCATTCATTGTGTAGATTTGCTGTGGGTAAGAATATTGTGTTTGAATTATTTTGTTCTTGTGGAACTTTGAAATTTGATCTGTATACCAAAGATTTTTCTCAATATAGTATTACGGTTTCTTGCGCATTTTGCGGGGACAGTCATTCTTACATGTATTCCGGTAAAAACCTATGGTCAGGAAATTTGGTGGCATTAACATGTCCCCATGCAGGTTTGGATATGGCTTATCTTGGTTCTTCGGATATGGTATGCCGCGCATTGGCCAATACAGAAGGTATGGATGGCTTGGTGGACGAATTCGGAGGAGACGGCTTTTTTCATAATAGCAAAATTATGAATGAGGTCTTGCAATGTTTGTATGGCATTGCCCAAAGGAATGGATTGTATTGTCAATGTGGTAGCATGCAAATTGGGGTGGAAATTTACCCGGATCGCCTGGAATTGCATTGCAAAAGTTGTGGTAGTATTAATATTATTTATGCGGAAAATGAAGAGGATTTACAGGTGATTCAACAAGTGGATGAAATCGGTTTGGCGCAAAATGGCTTTGATTATTTAGATAGTTTGGCCCGGAGCCGTAAAATAAAAGGACCCATTGGACCTGAGAAACGAAATAAAACTTGAACGTATGATTCATGGTTTAGGTGCTATAGAATTTTGTTTTTGCTCATGATGAATGATCAATCATCATACAAATAAAACCAAAAAGGAAGGGAGGGATCCCGGAAAATCTTTCAGCAATTTCAATGGCAATACATAAGCTTGCTTGTTATGATTGGTATATCCATTTTCGTGAATCATACCATATGACTTGTTGAAAGATGGTTCGATGATATATGACGAACCCCGGGAGAAATACGATGCCATTTGTTCCTGTACAAGATTTATTGCTTGACGCGCAAAAAGGTGGATATGCCGTTGGTGCTTTTAATTGTAACAATATGGAGATTGTGCAAGCCATTGTACGGGCTGCTGAAGCAGAGCAGTCCCCTGTTATCATGCAGGCCAGTCAGGGGGCCATTAAATATGCTGGCATAGGATTTATTACTGCCATGGCCAAAGAAGCTGCTGCAGAAGCCAAAATTCCCGTTGCTTTGCATTTGGATCATGGCACTAGCTTTGGTCAAGTGATGCAATGTTTGCGCAATGGTTTTAGTGGGGTTATGATTGATGGGTCCAAGTTGCCCTTGGAGGAAAATATTGCCTTGACCCGTCAAGTTATTGCCGCTGCTTCTCCCATGGGTGTGTCTGTGGAGGCGGAATTGGGGAAAATAGGCGGAACAGAAGATGATATCAGCGTATCCGAAAGGGATGCCATGTTTACAGATCCTGATGAAGCTAAATATTTTGTGGAGCAAACCGGCGTTGGTTCCATTGCCATTGCCATTGGCACTGCCCACGGCCAGTATAAAGGTGAGCCGAAACTAGATTTTGACCGCTTGAAAAAGATAGCTTCCTTGATTAACATTCCCATCGTTCTACATGGTTCTTCCGGGGTTCCCAGTGAAGCCATTCAAGAAGCCATTACCATGGGAGTGCATAAAGTAAACATTGATACCAATATTCGGGAAGCTTTTGTGGCAGCTTGCCGACAGATACTGGATGCAAATCCCAAAGAAATTGATCCCAGAAAAATATTAGGCCCTGCCAGGGATGCTGCAGTGGAAATTATTAGGGAAAAAATTAGAGTTTTTGGTAGCTCCGGAAAAGCTAAGTGCTAGGAGGTGTCCAATATTAAAATTTTTATCGATACCGCTAATTTAGAGGAAATAAAAGCAGCCTGGGATTTGGGGGTCATCAGTGGGGTGACCACCAATCCTTCTCTGATTGCCAAAGAGGGAAAAGACTTTGCTGGCATGGTACAGGCCATTACTGCCATTGTGGATGGACCAGTGAGTGCAGAGGCCATTAGTATAAAAGCTTCGGATATGATTGCAGAGGCCAAAGACTTAGCCAATATTCATCCCAATGTGGTGGTGAAACTTCCCATGACAGGGGAAGGGCTAAAGGCTGTAAAAAGCCTTTCTGCCCTAGGCATTAAGACCAATGTGACCTTGGTTTTTTCAGCCAATCAAGCTTTATTGGCTGCTTTGGCAGGAGCCACCTATGTAAGCCCTTTTGTGGGAAGGTTGGATGATATAGGGGAAGATGGCCTTGAGCTGGTACGAAACATTATGGATATGTATGGCATCCATGGATTTACCACCAAAGTTATTGCCGCCAGTATTCGTCACCCCTTGCATGTGACTTGGGCTGCTTTGGCTGGTGCGGATATTGCTACCATTCCGTATAAAGTCATTGAACAAATGTTGCACCATCCTTTAACGGATATTGGTATAGATAAATTTCTAGCAGATTGGGAGAAGGTTCCCAAACAATAGCATAAGCATAACAAAACACCGTGAATTTGCCTTAGGCACTTGACGGTGTTTTTTATTAAGGGTATACTGAAACGGTCTTCTCAAATGATTCTTATCTTGTTTTCATTGGTTTTTCAATTCTTATTCAATAGATTGGAAGTTTCACCTTAGGTGGGCAGGGAAAGGTTATTATTCTTGCTCCATTCCAGATAAATAAAAATATTTTCCTTTTATGGATAAGCTAAATGGACGGAAGAAAATTGTGTTTTCTCGTTATATGGCCCAATATAAGTCACATATAAAACATATCATGGAATTACCGGATTCTCCGCGGAAAATAGCTGCTGGTATGGCAGTGGGAATTATATTTGAATTTCTTCCAATTCCAATCATTAGTGTGCCTTTGACATTCTTATTATCAAAGTGTATTCGCGCCAATGCCGTGGCTGCAGTGATTACAGGTATTATCTGCAAAATTGCGGTGCCCTTTTTCTTTACTCTCAATTATATGATGGGAAGGTTAATCCTAGGTTCTAAGGTGAAATCAATTCATTTGGCCGCAGGATTTCCTGGGTTAAGCCTTATGGGTTGGTTGCATTGGATACAACAACTGGGGTATCCGTTTTTGGTGGGCTCATTGATCAATGCTGCTT
>CATZDY010000018.1 GCA_958417755.1 uncultured Peptococcaceae bacterium | reverse complement strand
TAAAAGATAGCAATTTATATTAAGACTATCTTGATAAAGCGTGTTATACTGAAATCCGTATTGTGAACGGAGTGTGAGATGATGGAAAATGAAAAAACTATTAAAAAAATAATAGACTATATAGAGAATAATTTGGATAGCCAATTAAACTTGGATGAAATTGCGAAAGAGGCAGGGTATTCTAAATTTCACCTGAACAGGGTGTTTTTAGAGTGCGTTGGCTGCACTATATATAAATATATTCAAATGTATAGGCTTACTGTGGCAGCTGAAAAACTTGTTTATACAAAAAAGCCTATTATAGAAATTGCTTATGAGGCAAATTATAGCTCGCAGCAATCGTTCACTTTTGCATTTCGTCAACTATACGGGCATCCCCCGCAAGAGTATAGGGCGATAAAAGTCCATATTCCCAAATTCAATAAATTTAAGCTAAAAAGCAATCTTGTTATGTTTTATAAGCCTACTATGAAATGTGAGGTCATTGCTGCATGAGTACAATACCGTATGTAATAGAACAAACAAGCAGAGGGGAAAGAAGTTACGACATCTATTCCAGACTGTTATCTGATAGAATTATTTTTTTGGGTGAAGATGTGAACGATACAACTGCCAGTTTGATTACCGCGCAATTATTATTTTTGGAGGGGCAAGACCCTGATAAGGATATAAGTCTTTATATTAACAGTCCGGGCGGTTCTGTGACGGCAGGGTTCGCTATATTTGATACAATGAATTATATTAAGTGTGATGTATCTACAATCTGTGTTGGACTTGCAGCAAGCTTTGGGGCTTTTTTGTTGGCTGCTGGTACTCAGGGTAAACGATTCGCTTTACCAAATGCTGAAATTATGATCCACCAGCCCGCTGTATCCGAAGGTATTAAAGGCCCAGCCAGCGACATTAAGATAATGTCAGACTATATGCAAAAGAATAAGCAAAGATTAAATCAACTGCTTGCAAAAAATACTGGAAGGACAATCGAAGAAATAGAGCGTGATACGGATCGGGATAATTTTATGACGGCAGAAGAAGCGAAGGCATATGGCTTAATTGATACGGTTATTTCAAAACGCGGGTAAAAGGAATTAATTCGACAAGCTGAAAAACCAGAAAGCAGGGCCGCGCTATGAACGAGGAGCAGAGAGTTTTGATTATTGACAGTGATTTGAAAAATATATCAAGTACGCCTTGACTGAATACGGCACGGCGCTTATTACACCCTGTCCGTGGTGGAAGGCATCGAACGCCTTAATCGCCATAACTACGAGCTTGTGATTCTGGACATCTCCCTGTCGGAAACAGATGGGCTCCAGTTGCTCCGCTCCATGCGCCAGATTTTCTATGCCGATCCTGGTGCTGTCCTCCCAGGGCGACATAGAAAACCTGGCGCAAGCCTATGAAATGGGGGCAGATGCTTGTTTTTCTAAGATTATGACTCCTGTATATCCTTCTCTCTTTCATCAACGTGCAGCAGCGCATTTGCTTTGCAAAGATAATGTATCACAAGTATTTTTCCTCATACTCCCCAATGGGGATAGGCTTGCTGAACAAGAAGCCCTGGGCCAGTTCTACTCCACACAAGCGCAGCGCTGCCAGCTGTTCTTCAGTTTCAATTCCCTCAGCCACCACCTTGATTTGCATCTTTTTGCAAATGCTCACAATGGCTTCCACGACAGTACGCGCTCTGGGGTTGCAGGCCACGTCATCCATCAGACTTTTATCCAATTTAAGCACATCAAATTCTACTGTAGACAGCAGGGCTAGATTGGCATACTCTGTACCAAAATCGTCAATAGAAACAATAAAGCCCTCTTGCCGTAAATCATAAATCAAAGATTTGAGATCCACACCGTCAGCCTCGTGGGCGGTTTCGGTGAACTCAATTTCCAGATATTTCTTATTTACCCCATACTGTTGGCACAAGGCAGTAAGCCGGTGGACAAAATCGGGCTGGGACAAGGAACAGCGGGAGAAATTAACCGATACAGGGAGGGTCTGTTTTCCCTGCTTGGCCCACTCCTTGAGCCGGGAACAAGCGTACTCAAAGACGTAAAAATCGATCTGGCTCACAATCTGACTCTCCTCCAGCAAAGGGAGAAAATGGCCAGGCAACATCAGAGAACCGGAGCGGGGCTGGTAGCGGATTAGGGCTTCAGCCCCTACTGCCGATCGATCGGAGGAAGAAACCTTGGGCTGGAGATAAACCACAAAACGCTCCTGGCGGATTTCTTCCTGTAGCACCTTGGGATCAGCCAGCTGGAGCACCTCGTCGCTATGGTGCCGGTAACGGTTGGTGGTAGGATTTTTGCGATAAAACTCCTTTTTATCCTCATACATCTTTGCATCAGCCCTGGCAATGATTTGCTGCAAGTCCTTATAGTTCGTGTCCCACTGCGCTCCAATAGCAGCTTTGCAGAGGGTATTGGATTGAAAGCAACGACGCAAAGCAGCCACCCGCTGTCTAAAGGTATCCTGCTCAATGTCGATACAAATAATCACAAATTCATCTCCGCCAATGCGGTAATAGTTTGCATTCCGAAAGACCTCGCGCATCTGCCGGCTACATTCCACAAGCACCCCATCCCCAAAGGCATGACCGCACTGGTCGTTGATGTCCTTTAGACCGTTCACGTCCAGGTATACGATACCCACTGACCCGGTGTGCCCTGCAAGGGCGGCAGAATCTACCATGTATCGGTTGCGGTTATAAAAAGAAGTGAGGGTATCATAATAACTCAGTTGAGAAAGCTGCTGCTCACTTTCCGTGCGGCGGTAGGTAAGCAGCAAAAAATAACAAAGGGTTTGTAGCAAGGACGCAATGCTACGGATCCGCTCAGGCGGCGGATTATCCACCCCCAGCAGGCCCCGCAATTGTCCATCCTGCTCCAAAGGGGCCACCACCAGGCTGTGGATGTCCTGAGCATGCAGCAGCGCGTATTCCTCCGGATAACTCTCCTGTAAAACCTCCACATCTTCCAGGATAACACATTCCTGCCGGGCCAAAATGGGCAACCAGCGCTCAATGGTGGACAAAGGCAAGCCCTGTAATGTCTCCTTTTGGGATGAGATCCCTTCCCCGCACCACTCATAGTCATTGTACAGCAGCCCCGCTCTCACCATGCCTATATAAGACCGGTGGGCAGAGAGAAAACAGCCCAGGCGCTCTAGCACTGCGGGAATGGACTTATCCAAATCGTGCTCCTGATACAGAGTGCGCACACACTCCATGATCATCTGTTCAGCATCCAGCGTATTTTTCAAGGCCTGCTTTTCAGCCTCAGCCTCAGTGATATCAAAGGCAAGCTCGAGCCTAGCGGCCCGCCCCTCCCACTGAAGCAGCCGATCCTTGAGCAGATAATGCCTTTTGGTGACAGGGTTGGTGAATTCCCAGGTGTAGTTCTTTCCAGGGACCAGCAAAGGCGTACTGCAGAAGTCACAGGGACTGTCCAACCCTTGTAGAATCTGATAGCACTTTTGTCCAGTAAGCTCAGTCACGCCAAAGGATTTCCGCCCCGCCTCGTTGATAAAGAGTAGTTCATAATTCTCCAAATCAGCCACGTACATGAGTTCCGAAATCTCATCCATTGGGGCACGCAAATCTTCCGACATGCGCTCCAAATGCTCGTGCCTAACTCTATTGGCGTCCTCCGCTGCCGTCAGGGCCCGTTGCCGCCGGTCCTGTACCGAACTATACCAAGCCAGCAATGCCGCCAGCAGCAGGAATATGGCGCTCAGGGCGAAAAGACCTTGTTCCGCCCTTTGTACCTGCTGCTCTGAATAGATTTCAGCAGCTAAAACTGTACGGTCAGCCAGCGCAAAATAGTCTTCACTCAGATTATAAAGCTCTGTTCCCGCCATCCCCTGGCGTACCCGCAGAATCTCGGCCTTCATCCTAGCCCACTGCTCCTGCATTTGGGTGAGCAGTCCCTGGAAATTGCTGTCCTCTAGCCGTGTGAGACCATTCTCTCCTTCACCAGTGGACAGTTCAATGAGAATTCCGTCCAATTGGTTCATCAGAGCATCATTAGGCTGGCCGTTCAGCTCCTGCTTGATGAGTCTTTGGGTAGCTCCGCGTACCACGCCAGCATAGTTGATAATTCGGGAATTTCCTTGCAATCCATGGATGGACAGGATAGAGAGTAAGCCAGAGATAAATAATGCCCCTGCCAAAAGTATTGCTATCATTCTTTTTTGCATCACTCTATCCTCCATGCCTTACACTCATCTTCGTTCTCTTATTAAGAAAGGACAAACAATACTCCGGATCAAGCATTCTCACTATGTTACCCACATTCTCCTACGAACCAACAATCCGGTTATACCCCATAACTCTCCGCCATTTTAACTGTTAGAAACTGTTAAATCAGCATCAGCATTTTTCTATTTCTTCCCTACATCATCTTTTTGTATTAGATACGAATCCTCATCAAAATACCATTCTTTAGCAAAATAGTCTTCTCCAACTTCCACAAGAGGAATACAGGATTCTCTGTAAAAGTTCACTTCTGCCAATAAAGTGGTGATTTGCTCTGTCATCCTATCCTGTTCTCCTGCTATATTCATATCACAGGAAACAATATTGCTATATAGCATTATCTTGCTGCCATCCTGTTGAAAGGAAAATATCTCATATTGATAATGACTCCTTCCCTGATACATTTCCGGATTATACTGAAACAGATAAATTTTTCCGTCCTGTTGGTACAAATAGAGCCAGGTCCAACCCGCATGGGAAGTATTGGCATCTGTATGCTATCATGTGCATACCTCTCCATTTATAATGGTGTAAACACCAATCTCCACCAAAAAGCCAGACTCCAATCTATTCGTAGGCTCTGTCTTTTGATTTATATACTCTTTATCAGATATTTTTATTTTATGAAGAGCAATCAGCCCCTCACTCCCATCCTGGGTTAGATCTGCCAGCACGGTCCTCACATCGCCCTTTGGCATCTGGTATCCCTAAATCTTTTATAGCATTCGTAGATGTCTGGCTGCATCTCCACTGATCCTGGGCTTTTGGATAATGCCGTGGTTTTTGCTCCTAATAGATTATAACCAGGATGACAGGCAGCAAGTAAAACAAAGGGCTATACAAGGACTATGAAAAAAACGTGGCTGTTTCTCATGCTGATATTCCTCTTTCCTCATAGTACCATGGCTTTATTCTTACTGCAATGAACGGTTGGCCCCAAAATGTTGTGATGTAACAAACGAACCATCCGAAAACCAATGGACGGTTCGTTTGTTACCATGAACCTTTAAGATCATTCATCTTACCAGGCCTTTATCTCTGGTTGCCCCTAATCCAAGTTTGTAATCGCTCCAGCAATGCATGGGGCTCAATGGGCTTAATCAGGCAGTCATTCATGCCGATTTGTTTGGCATATTCCACTTCATCCTGAAAAGCATTGGCTGTCATGGCAATGATGGGAATGGTACGGGCATAGGCAGTGTCTAGATGGCGGATGGCCTTGGTGGCTTCCAGACCATCCATCACTGGCATTCGAATATCCATCAAAATGGCTTGAAAGTACCCGGCCTTGGACTGGGAAAAAAGCTCCAAAGCCTCTTTTCCATTCCTAGCCACTTCCACTTGAAATCCTTGCATGTCCAAAATGGTTTGGGCAATCTCCAAATTTAGCTCATTATCCTCCACCAGCAAAAGCCTTGTTTCAAGGGGCCTTGGATTTACTCCGAATGATTGTCCCTTGGCCCGGGCTTCTTTTTTGGACAAAGCTTGCATAAATGTATCCCGCATGGCTTCGGGAAACAGGGGCTTGGATAGGAAAAAATCAGCCCCAGCCAACTGCGCTTCCTTTGCAATTTCTGTCCAGTCATAGGCTGACATGATGATGAGCATGGTATCCGCTCCTGCTATGTTCCGAATTTCCCGCACTGTTGCCAGACCATCCATATCCGGCATCTTCCAGTCAATGAAAGCCAAATCATAGCCCCGCTTTTCCCTTTGGGCCTGCCGCAGTTCCTGGATTGCTTCTTGGCCGGAAAGCACCCAGTGGGCAAAAATTTTCATACGCTTTAAAACAGCTTGGGTATATTCACAGCTTACAACATCATCATCCACAATCAATACCCGCAGTTGTTCAAAACCAAGCCCCCTATCCTCAGCCCTTGCTTTGGTTTGGGAAGTTGTTTGGCCTAAGGGCAGTTCCACCATAAACCGACTTCCCTGCCCTGGCTCGCTCAACACATCCATCCGGCCCCCCATAAGATGGACCAGGTTTCTAGTGATAGAAAGACCCAAACCACTGCCTTCAAACACCCGACCCTGGGTTAATTCTGATTGTTCAAAAGGCTCAAAAATTTTGCCCAAAAACTCCTTGGGAATACCAATTCCCGTATCCTGCACTTCAAAGCCCAGGGTTACAGCATCTTTGTTGCTCCGCAGCTTTTTAATCAATAAAGCAATTTTCCCCCCTGGGGGCGTAAATTTCAAGGCATTGCTCAACAAATTCATCAAAACCTGATTGATACGCAATGCATCCCCCAAATAAACAGGATCTAAGGTATCTTCCAAGTGCATGGCAAAGGTTAAACCTTTTTTCTCTGCCTGGGGATACACCAAAGCCTCAATGCTCCTCAACAAATCTTCTAACACAAGGGGTTCTTGGGCGATGGTCATTCTACCGCTTTCTATCTTAGCCATATCCAAAACATCATTGATCAAGGTCAAAAGAAATTTTGCTGAAACATCGATTTTACCTAAACAATCCGCCACTTTCTCTTGATTATCCACCTGGGCAGCGGCAATGGCACTCATGCCAATGATGGCATTCATGGGCGTGCGGATATCATGGGACATGCGGGAAAGGAAATCCGTTTTGGCTTGATTGGCATGTTCCGCTAAAATCAAAGCATCCTCTAAAACCCGCTTTTTTTGTTCCTCTTCCCGCCGGATCTCATCCATATCCTGCAAATAAAACATCACTTTCATGCTATTCTTTTCAAAAGTCACCAGCTGGGCAATAAAAGCATGCCACCGATAGCCTTGGTCTCCTGTTTTTAATAACCCCTCAAAATAAATTTGTTGTTGCCCTTGCTGAAAACAGCTTATCATGGCTGGCACTGCCAAGCGCTGTAAAAATGTTTCCCGCTGCTTTGGATGAATCAATTCATCCGCCACATAAGAAACAGCCTCTTCCACTGTTCTGCTGTCCAATACAGGATACACGCCCCCATTCTGGTCTTGGAGGCTGTATAAAACCCCAGAAAACAAATCCCCTTCCAGCACCATGGCATACATGCTTCGTACAATGGAGGTAAAACGACGGTTTGCTTCCTGGGTTTCCCGCTCAATCCGTTTTCTTTCATCAATATTTTGGCTTAAAACAACGCCCAATACATCATCATGATAGGGATTTTCAATACGAATCACATGGCTGGTGCTCCAATGATACAGGCCGTCATCCCCCATCTGGCGGTGCTCCATGTATAATTCCCTTTTCCCTTGGGCAAAGGCCTTTTGCATACTCTTTGGGCAAAAGGTCTGATAGAATGGGGTCTGGAAATCAGGGTGCATGGTGGCTGTTACCATGGCAACCAGCTGGTCAAAATTCCCCTGTTCTGGCACCTTTTGTAACACATATTGGTCAGACTCCAGCGTGGTATAGGTATTTTGGGTGAAATTCACGGAAATCACCAGAGGATACACCTGGGCAATGGCCAGGGACATCTGCTGTTTCTCCAACTCATTCTTTTGCTCTTCCAAGGTCAAAGCGTGGGGGCTGACAGCAATGATATAAGCAGGAATTTTATCCTCCCACATCATTTTTGTGGCAGAAATATCCACAATCTTCCCAAAGGGATCATCATAACTAATGGTGGAATAAGAATCCTTATCCCCAATATATTGCAACGGGCAATAGCGACAATACCCCTCCCAAACATCTTTGCACTTAAGACCCAGGGCTACATGGGGAGTATATTCCTTCACCCGTTGATTAAAGTACAAAATTTCATAATTGTCCTGGCGAATGACGTAAATGCAGATCCCAGCCATGCCATCCAGGATTTTTTTCATTTGCAATAAGTGTTCCATGAACCATTACCTTTCTTAAGGCTGTATTGCTTTATTTTACACCATAACCAATGTTCCATCTACCATGAATCTCAAATACCTATGTTAGCAAAACCATTGTTCCTTTAGCTTTGCAGGTTGACCAAGGAATTTTTCTATGCAAAACAAACCATTGGGTTTATGGAAAGTGTGCTTGACATACACCTAATGTTCAGCTATCATTATAAATGGAAAGCATACTTTCCATTGAAGCAAGAAAGGAGCACAGCTCTTGAAAAATAGGTTAGAAAATATCCGCAAAGAAAGGGGCTTAAAACAAGAAGAACTGGCAGCAGCCTTGGAAGTATCCAGACAAACCATCAGTTCCTTAGAAAAGGGACGCTACAACCCCTCCATTTTGCTGGCCTTTAAAATCGCCCGTTTTTTTGGCTGTTCCATTGAAGACATATTCATCTATGAGGAGGAAGTATGATGAAAAAAAGCATGCTTTACACAAGCATTGGCTATATTCTTTGTGGCCTGGCCCTGGTGTGCTTTGGTATTTTCGGGCCTAAGCTTACTGCCGAGGGATTTGTCTTTGGTTTTGCTGGCGCCCTTTTAGGACCTGGTTTGGTCATGCTCTACAAATACATCCACTGGACCAGACCCCAACATGCCCCCCGCTATGCTGAACGCTTACAGGAAGAACGCATCAAATTACAAGACGAAAGAAACATCATGCTGCGGGACAAATCCGGACGCATTGCCTATCTCTTGACCTTTGCCCTTTTATCCTTGCTCATTGTTCTCTTCGCTTTATGCCATGTAGACCAGTTGCTGCTATTGGTATTAGTAGGTGTATGGATTTTCCAGTATGTTTGTGGGCTCATAGTGTATCGCCTTTTGGATAAAAGATTATAAAAAAAGGTACAAAACTACCACTTGGGCCAATGGCCTGGAAACAAAAAAACCTGTTTTATATTACCCAGAACACAGGTTTTCTTTGTTTGCTTCTTTTAGACCCCTTAGCCATGCTTATTTACATAGGCAACGCTTGTTTGATTTTTTGCATGCCACGATTTTAGCTGTTGCCATCTAAACCAAACATCATTGGCTCATAAAAGCAAAGGATTCAAATTCAGTCACAGGTATGGGTTTGCTGTACAAATATCCCTGGGCTTGGTCACAGCCCAATTGTTGCAACATCAAGTGCTGTTTTTCTGTCTCCACCCCTTCAGCAATGGTTTTGATTTTCATTTTCCGGCACATTTCAATGACATAACGTACCACTGTTTGGTTGTCTTCATTGTGCACCAAATTTTCCACCAAACTGCGGTCCAGCTTTAACACATCAAAATCCATCACTGTGAGCATGGAAATGCTGGTATATTTGCTCCCAAAGTCATCCAAGGAAATATGAAACCCTTCCTGTTTAAAATTAGCGCTGATTTCTGCAATTACTTCCCGTTCCATTTCCCCAATGCTTTCCGTAATTTCTATTTCAATCCACTGGCTATCCACCCTGTATTTCTCCCGAATCATGGACAAGCTGCCTACAAGATCCTTTTCCAACAAAGTCACCCGGGAAAAATTCAAGGATACAGGTAGCAAGGGATACCCTTTTTTTTGCCAATTGGCCAAGGTCTTACATACTTCTTCAAAGATAAATAAATCAATGAATCGTATCAAACGTTCCTTCTCCAAGGAAGGGATAAATTTGTTAGGCCCAATGAGGCCATGTTTGGGATGAATACGCCGCACCAAAGCTTCGGCCCCAATGATAGACCCAGTTGTCATATCTGCCTTTGGCTGAAAATACACATGATACTGTCCATCCCGAATGTCATTGAGCAATTCCTTTAATATTTTGGGGCGATAATGCTTGCTCACTGCTTCTGCAGTTTCATAATATTGCTGCTTGGCAATGCACAACAACTCATTGGCATGATTGACCAACACGGGGATTTCTTCGTTTTTTTCTGTCCAAGTATACCCCAGGGAAACCCCATTATCAGGCCTTTCGTCAAATAGACTTTTCACTTGCTGTACTTTTTGGGTAAATGCAACCCTTGACAGGTCCTCACAAAGGACAATGAATTCATCCCCACCCAAACGAAAGATTTTTTGCAAAGCAAACTGCTCCTGTAAAATTTGGGCTGTTTGCTGGACCACTTGATCCCCTAGAGGATAGCCAAAGCGCTCATTGATGTGTTTTAACCCATTGATATCAGCTATCACAATGCCTATGCTGGTCAACGTTTTTTTGTTCAGCTCATTGAGATATTGAACATAACAATTGCGGTTCGGCAATCCGGTCAAAGGATCGTGATAGCTGACAAACTCGAATTTTTCATGCAATTGCCGTTTGGTCAGTTCATTGATTAAAAAATAATTGATGGTTTCCAAAAAAGATAATTCTTGCTGGCGCAAGGTGGTATTCATCATCACCAGGTATCCGCTGGCAGTATCCAAAGAAGCAAAGGGCATGGCAAAAATGGAACGGATATTCCATTCCTTCAAACGATTATACTCATTGGGAGAATATTGTCGCAAATCCTCCACATTTGCCAGAATAAAAGGCTCTTTCTTCTGCAAGGCATTCATCCAAAAATCCCGGAGATAAAATTTAAGTTTCAGCCAGGAATCCACTTGGGAGGCAAAGCCTTTGTTGCACCATTCATACACCATATCACAATTGCTCTGTTCTTGGTCAAAGGCAATGATAAAGGCACGCTCTGCCTGATAAAAATCTCCCACTGCAGCCAAAGCCACCTGGACGGCTTCTTTGGCAGTGGCAGCTGTAACAATGGAACGGATGCATTGCAACAAGATGGTTCCTGATTCCAGCTTATCCAGCAATGCTTTGCTAATGTATTGTTGATCCGTAATATCCATGGCATATTCCAAGCGGGCAGGCTTGCCCTTCCACCAGATTAACCGATCTTTGAGAATAAACTGCCGTTGGATGAGCTTGTTGGTATGATGCCATACATAGTATTCGTCAAAGTTTAACAAAGCATTGGTACAAAAGGGACAAGGGGCGTCCAAGCCCTGTAAAGCTTTATAACATTTCTGCCCCACATAGTCATGATGCATAAACCCCATCTGCTCCCTGACCACAGCGTTAGCATAGAGCAATTCATAGGTAAAAGGATCACTGACATACAAAATATCTTGGAGTTCATCCATTAAGGCTGCTTTTTCTCTGGAATCATCATCCATGTCACTGGCAAATAAATCCAAAGATGCTATCCCTGCTTCAGCTTGCTCATCTTCTTCCAGAACTTTTTCAATTCTTGTATTGCTATAGGGAATCCAATTGTCTTGTTTCATAGAAGAATGATACAACACATACTGGTTGCGGCCCCGCTCCTTGGCTTCATACAGGGCGATATCAGCACTTTGATATAATCCCTCAAAGGTTATGCCATCCATGGGACTAAAGGCAATGCCAATGCTACAGGAAAGGGTGTGCTGATCCCCATAGCGCCGATGAAACAAATCGCAAATCCCCTGGGCCTTTTCTTCCACAATGGTGGGGTGATAGGCATTTTTCATGAAAACAACAAATTCATCTCCACCAATTCTACCAATAATATCCCCATGTCGAAAAAAGGCTTTGAGTTTTTGGGCCATTTCCGCCAATATATGATCCCCAAATAAATGTCCAAAGGTATCATTGATTTCCTTAAACCTGTCTATATCTAAAATAAAAAAGGCATTATACCCATTGTTATGCTGGCTATCCAAGAAACTACGGATTAGGCGTTCTGTGGCGCCTTTGTTGTACAACCCCGTGAGAGAATCCCGCTTGGAGTGATATTGCATGATTAATTGTTCTTTTTTATCCTTGTCAATATCCTTAAGATAAGCGATTCCCTTGATATCCTTGGTCACCACATCCTTGATCATATGCATGATCATAAGCATCCAAATCATCTTGCCCTCAGCATTCAATCTCCGATGTTCACACTTGATCTCAGCAATCCCCTGCTCAAATTGAGCCAACATGCCAGAAGGCAAGAACATATCCAAAAAATTAGTATAATCCTCAGGATATGCCAATTTCTCTGCTTCCAGGTTGATAAACTGGGTATAAGAATAACTATAGGGCTGGGGATACAAGTCTTCCCAACTGCCACCACTCTTCTCCAGTTCATCCTGGCTAATATTCACTTCCGCATAAGCCAAGGCATCGGATAAAATGGCCTGGCGGTATTGTTCCTCTTTTAAATAAGCAATCTCCGCTTCCCGCTGCAAAGTAATATCCTCCACCAGGCCAATGGCCCGTACAGGATTCCCCTGGTCATCTTGAATGCCTGTCAATACAATGCGGTTCCAAAGATACTGTCCAGCAGCATTGATGCTTTGGAACACACAAGAGGCTGTGGGCTTGCCCTGCCGGATTTGGGTGAACATGGCCAGAAAAGCTTCCACATAATCCGGATGAATGATGCCTTGTTGTATCAAGGAATCCGGCGCATTCTGCATGATCTGGGGCAACTGATAAATCTGTATTGCTTGTTTAGAATACACCAGCTCTTGGGAAGGAAAATGGTAATCAAACACAATATTCGTGGTTTGCTCCAAAGCAATGCGAAACCTCTCCTCATTGATCCGCAGCTCTTCTTCCATTGCTTTGCGATCCGTTATATCAATGACCACACACTGGAGGGTGATACCGTCTTTCTCCCACATAAAATTCCCTTTGGTCAACAACCACAACATTTCCCCATCCCTGCGGTACACACGCTTTTCAAACTCAAACCCCGGCTTTCCTTGATCCAAAGCCCTTTGAATGGCTTTGATGATCACCAAAATGTCCTCTTGATAAATGGCAGCAATCAAACAATTGCCCAATTCAAGTTTCATTTGCAATGGTGTATACCCGTACAACTCATAAAAACTATCATTGCCATACAGCAAGGTGAAATTTTCGTCAAAACGTACCCAACACACCCCGCCCGGAATATTGGTCATCAAAGCCTCTAATTTTTCATCCGCCTCCTTGCGTTGGGTAATATCTGTTACCACACAATAACAATAAATCTCCCCATTTTCCTCCAAAATCTGTGAAGTATCAGATACCCAAATGATGGTCCCATCCTTACGCTTCATCCGGTATTCCCAAGTGAACTGCTGGCCTTTAAAAATGCTCGCCCGTTCAATCTCCTGCCTTAGCTCCGCCTGATCTTCCTCATGCACCAAGGTGTAAAAGCTATTGCGAACCAATGGCCCAATCAGTTCTTCCTGGGTATAACCCACAATATTGCAAAAACTATCCGAAAGATATAAAAATCTACAGAACTCATCACAAGTACATTTCATCACACCACTGGGTACATTGCGCGTAATTTCATCCAGCTCCTGTTTTTTGTTCTGCAACAACAACATGTTTTCTTCCTGCTGTTGTTGCAATACCACCACATGGGTAATATCCAAACAAATGCCCATAATCACAGGACGTTTACCTGGGGCGACAATGCGCCAGCCTTTCTCCCAAACCCACAGAAAGCTGCCATCTTTTTTCAGCAACCGATACTGCATTTCAAAGTTATCTGCATTTTGTAATTGCTCCTCTATCCCCCTGCACACCTGTTCTTGATCCGCAGGATGGATACAATGAATCACCAGGCCGTCAATGGCAGCCATAAATTCCTTCCGCGTATACCCCAAATAAGAAAGCATCTGCTCATTGATATGATACAAAGGAAAGCCTTTTTCCAAGTATCTACCCATTACCCCTCCAGGCAACACATGGGCACAAAAATCCAAAGCCCCTTGGCCAAATCCCCCGATAATTTGCTCTCCCCAGGAAAAAGGATGGCCATCCCCTTCTTGCAAATCCAGCCCAGCATAGGTATAGGCGCTGTAGATTTGCAGTTCTTGAGCTTGGTTTTCCTTGATAATGCAAATAATCCGCATACCCATAGAAAAATCTTCCCCCGGCGCACTGATCACAAGGGAAGAAAGCACATAATAACCATGGCAATCCAATTGTATAACCTTACATTCTCCCCATTTTATTTCAAAAGGATGGGGATTCCTTTTGACTTCAGCAAGCAACAACCGGGCAAAAGCAGCTTTGTCTTTTGCCATGCCAAACTGGCCAATGCCAATACAACAAGCATCCTCAGCCAAATAGGACAATACCTCTTTGGGAGCCCGTTCTACCCAATATGCTTGGATAAAATTCATACACAGTTCTTGTACCTGCAAATTTTCACTGTTCATGATATTCCTCATTCAGCCTTTAGAATTTCAAAAGACAACCCTTCCCACGTTACCATAAAACATGAAACCAATCCCCTGGGCTTTACAAAATAGCCCAGAAAATGAGCCCAGATACCTTGCCTTGTCATAATTGCCCAAAAAACCAATCAAAAACCGGTGATTCCATGATTTACGTCTTTTTATGTATTGTACCATGACCACAACGGGTGGGTCATCCCTTTTCTATACTTTTCTCCTTTACTTTATGAATATGTTAAAGCTCCACCTTCCAAAACCTCTCTGTATGAAAGACAAGAAAAAACAATGCAATGTTTGCACCTAAAACCTACTGGAGTTAAAACCAAAGCCAACCCCAGCAACTTCCTTACTGTATAGAAAGAATGATAGCAAAATAACCAGTGTAATTGCCTGATGATTTTTTTACCTGCGCAAAATGTCTTGCAATTTATATATCTTCATAAAATCTTGATCCCAAACGATAAGCAGTAAGAATTCTACCTACAAAGGGGACCAATACCATGTTTTGCGCATATAAAAAAAGCTGCCTTTTCTTAAAGACAACGTTTTCTTAGTTCTGTTGCTTATTTTGAAAAACAACGCTCCTATATCCATTTCCCACAAATTTTATTTTGAATCGGAACTATTTCGCCTCTTGATTTACAGAATTGCCAATTCATTGGCCTAACCTTCATTGTGGCATTGATTTCATGTTTTATACTGGGAAATATCATGACAACACAACAAATAAGCAGTTTCCCCTTGCCATAGAATGCGGGAAGCATCCGCCAGGGACCAAACCCCAAGCACTGGATTATACACTTCCAAGGTACAATAGTCGTTTGGGGAAGCTTCCAGTTTTTGCACAGGACAATAGCCACAGGGCTGGTGGCGCTTAAAAAAAGCCTCATAACAAGATATACCCAAACGGGCTTGGGGCACAAAAGACAAAGTTTTATGATTCAAATACAATATTTCATAGGTATGGGGGCTAATAACATAAATCCAGGAATTTTGGTTATCTAAAACAGCCTTCAGTCCTTCTGCTGCTTGTAACAGCCGCTCTTGGGTCCGTTGTTTGAGCAAAAAAATCCCCAGAATTTTTGCAATAAAAGACAAGGAATCAATCTGCTGCTGGGTCCATAAGCGATTGCTTATGCATTCGTCAAAGCCAATAAATCCTTTGAATTCTCCCCTGTCTCCAATGGAACACTGCAACAAGGATTTAATATTTTGGGCAGCCAAAATTTCATACTGATCTGGGGGTAATTCCCTGATATCACGGCAATAAAAGATACCTTCTTCTGTAAAATTATCCACATAATTCTTTAAGGGCATTTTCTGCAAATGCTGGATTTCCGGCGCAACACCTTCATTGCACCATTCAAAGGTATTGTTGCTATACTTACCATCCTCTGTGTTCTCAAAAATATAAACCCGGCTCACATTAAAACGCCGTCCCACAATCTCCATCATAGGATACACAGCTGTGGCAATGTCCTTGGCCTGAAAAAGAATACTAAATATATATTCCACAAATTGACTATCCAAAACCTTCACATTGGTATTGGAATCAATTTTTTCGTTCACAGCAGTCACCGTGGAGGGTCTGGGCCAACAAGTATCTTCATCACCCGGGGGTTGATACAAAACATAACAGTTTTTACCTTGATTCTTTGCTTGGTATAAAGCGTAATCCGCATTGCGGTATAATTTTTGAAAACCCCTGCCATTTTGAGGGTACAAAGCAATGCCTATGCTACAAGAAATGGTAATGGTATTTTTTTGTTCTGCATGAATTTCTTGAAAAGCAACAATAATATCTTGGGCCTTTTGGAGGACAAAATCCACACCTGTAATATCCTGCATAAACACAATGAATTCATCCCCCCCAATCCGGCCAATGATATCTGTATTGCGGAATAACTTTTGCATTTGTATGGCAATTTCACTTAGATAGGCATCTCCGAATAAATGCCCTAAGGAATCATTGATTTGCTTGAAGTTATCAATATCAATGATCAAAAAGCCGCATTCTTTTTCAGGATTCCCTTTGATATAATGGTCAATCATGGTCTGGGCAGTACCCTTGTTATACAATTTGGTCAAGGTATCCCGTTCCGCTTTTTCCCGCAATTGTTGTGCTACTTTTTTCTCCTCATCAATATCAATGAGCACGCCCACTGCTTTGACCAATTGCCCCAAATCATCGTGTTGGGTGGTAACCCGCACTTTAAACCAAATGCTTAGGCCGTCTTCCCGGGTAATGCGGAGTTCCCCTTCTGTATAAGGTACCCCTTGCAGAACCTGATGCATTAGATGGGAAAAAACTGAAATATCATCCGGATGTAAATGTGATTCCTTGAGATAACGCTGTTGAATATTGTTGGTAATGGGATGATAGCCCAATTTTTTTTCCCAATTCGAAGAAAAAGTAAGCTGATCACTGCGCATATCCCATTCAAAAATAATATCATTGGTCTGATCCATGATGATGCGGTGCCGATCTAAACTAAGCTGCAGCTCTTCCTGGGCCATTTTTACATTGGTATTATCCAGCACAATACAACAGAAATACGATTCCCCGTTTTCCTCCCTAATCAGCTGGCCTTTGTCAAAGACCCAAATGGTTCTTCCATCTTTACAGGTCACCCTATATTCAATATCCTTGGTATCCCCGTTCTGTAACTGCTGAACAACCTCCTGCCAAACCATATCCCTGTCACAGGGTAAAATCATATTCCAAAAGCTGTTTTGAAATTTATCCCGAATTTCTTCCCGGGTATACCCGAATAAAGACAAAAATCCTTCGCTCATATACAAAATAGTAAGAGCCTCATCAAAAAGACAGCGAAACATACCCCCAGGAATATTTTTCGTCAATACTTCCAATTCCTGATTGCGTTCTTCCATCTCCAATTCCCTCTTTTGGAACACTTGAGATAGGGCACAATTTTCTTCCTGGGACAACTGTTTTGCCAGTATTGCCTGGTCCCTTGGCTCATCACACAAAGCAAAATGCAGATACACCAATTTCAGCACTGGTCCTACCATTTTACAAAAAGCTGAAATCCGTACTTCCATGTCCCTGCCTATCATTCTACCAGAAATCAAATAAGCTTCCGCTGCCACAGGGATGGCCTGATATTGGTGTTGTTCCACAACAAAAGGAGGAAGCATGGAATTTGAGGGGTTCATGAGCATTGCTTTGACAGCCTCAAGGCCCTGATACCTGTCTTTCTTTCTCCAACCAATCCATATGATATCTTGGTCCAACATGCTCAGGAGCTTGGCTATATCTTGATCCCCCAAAAAAACATGTTGAAATTCTTCCATCAAAGCCAAAGCTATTTCTTCCCCAGACATAAAACCACTCCCCGCAGCATAGCATTATCAGCTTAAATACCTCATGATATAACATAAAGAAATTGGTTCCTCTTGCTTGCTTTGAGAAAATTATGCATACCACTACCCAGTGCTTTCTAGATACTTCATTCCGTTCATTGGGTTCTTTTGTTTTATTTTCAGCGCCAGATGATGTATCTCCTGCCAATTATTTATGTTTTCAAAATTTACTATTTTTAACAATTTCCTTTTTAACCATATGTATCCATGTCCTCTAAAACTTCTTCGCCCAATTCCAAGTTAGGCCTGGATGGTTCTAAAACTGCCATTCAATAATAACCTTTCAAATTGCTCCATGGGCAAAGGCTTGGAAAATACATACCCTTGCACCATGTCACATTTGGCTTGGCGCAAAAAATCCACCTGGGCCAATGTTTCCACACCTTCGGAAACAGTTTTCATATTCAGCTTTTTTGCCATTTCAATGATGCTTTCAATGACATATTGACCCCGTTTATCCTCATGATGACGAGTGTTAAAAAAAGCGCGATCCAATTTTAACACATCCACAGGCACCTCTTTGAGCATATTCAAAGAAGAATAACCACTTCCAAAATCATCCAAGGCACACACATACCCAATGGCATGGATTTGGTCAATGACTTTTAATAAAGCTTCCAGGTTTTCAAATACCATGGTTTCCGTCAATTCAATTTCCAACAAACTAGTTGGCACAGCATACTGCTGGTGGATCTTTTCATATGCCAGCAAAAAATCCGGTTGACTCAAGTGGGCCCGGGAAAGATTGACTGCAATGGGGATGGGGGTAACTGTATGATTCAACCATTTGCGCAACAGTTTGCATACTTCGGCAAACACATATAAATCCAACTGCACAATAAAACCGTTTTTCTCCATCATAGGCACAAAATCATCCGGGGGGATTAATCCCTTGTCAGGATCTTTCCAACGAACCAAGGCTTCAGCCCCAGCAATGGTATTATGACCTAATTCAATTTTAGGCTGTAAATACACCATAAATTCACCATTGGCCAATGCTTCCTCCATGCGGTTATCAATTTCCTTCTCCCGAACCAGCCGAATGCGGTCCCTGTCCTGATAAAACCCGCAAAAGCTAAAGCGATTGACATGGAGTTTTTCATGGTTTTTTCTAGCCACATTGGCCCGATCTTGCATGGTAATCATATGCAATTGCGGATCATCTATCATATACACCCCTTGGGAAAAGGACAAGAAATACTTGCGCGTCAAATTTTGATTAAAGGAATTGATTTCTTCCACCATATGATCCAACCGGGCAATGATATCCTTTTGCCCTGTATTCTTGAGCAATAAATAAAAAGCATCCGCCGTATCCCGGGCCGCCAATTCCCCTGGAAAGAGATGATTCTGCAAAACCCTGTATACATGTTGTAATGTCCTATCCCCAGCTTCACTACCAAAGGCATCATTGATTAATTTAAATTTTTCAATGTCCATGGAAACCAAGGCATAGGTATTGGGCAAAGCAGACTGTATGGCTTTTTCCGCTTCCATTTCAAAATGCACATGATTCATTCCCTCAGTAACTGGATCCACAAAGGCGATTTGTTCTAAACGGGTCTGATTCCTGCGAAAAATTGTGCCAAAAAGAACAATAAATAATCCGAACAATACCACAACCACTGTGTTGATGACAATGGATATATACACAAAGAATTGGGTTCTGTCTCCCACCACTTTGACAGGCACCACAGACAACAAATACCAATCCGCCAATTCCATAGGCATATAGGTCATGGCAATTGGCGGATGATTGTGCCAATGAAAATACAACATACCCCTTTGTTTGCTTTGTATGTCTTGTTGCATTTTTTGTAAAGAAAATCCCTTATCCGCCTGCGCCTTTGCGCGAAACAACTGAAAAAAGTTATCTGCTTCTCCAAAGGGCTCCTGATTATCAGGAGCTGCAATCAAATCTCCATTTTTGGCAATAATAAGGGAATACCCTTGGCCATCAAAACTTTCTACTTGTAATGACTGCCCAATCACTTGTTTGTCATGAAAAGCCACCAAAGCCCCTTGCACATCCCCTTCTTGACGCAACGGAACAGCACATAAAACCACCTCTTGCCCATCAAGGGGAGACTGTATCATAGAGGCAGATACTGCATTCTCTCCTTCCAGAGCCCTTTGGACCACCTCATAACTGGATAAATCCATGCTTTGGCCTGGGGCAGTATAGCCAAGCCCTCTGGTATCCACTGCATACAAACCTGAGAAACAGCAATGCAGGGCTTGATTTTGCAGATACCTCTGTTTCTCTCTCTCTTCCATATTGCTCATGCGCATATACGTGTCTGCCACACCCGTTAAAGCTTGATAGACCACTTCAATGCGGTAATCAATCATGGCATGCACATGCTCTGTTACTTCATTTAAATAACGTTCAGTTTCTATTTGAATGGTTTCTCGCAAAATCTTCACATAAAAAATACACATTGTGGCGACAATCAAAACGATGATTACCAAGCCCATTAATAAAATGCGGCCGTTTCTTTTATTTGTGATTCGTTTCATTCGTAACCATTGCCTTTCTTCATGTCAAGTCCAATGCCACGCCACCATTAGGATATATTTCCATTTTTCTTTATTACATTAACATTTTATATGGATCATATGCAAAATACAAGTTTTTACTATCTTTTCCCCTATTTTTATCCATTATCATGTATGACTAACCTATTTTCAGTTAAAATTTATAAATTTCATTTTAGATGCAGAAAAAAAATAACATATCAATATTCTGCCCATAGCTTATTATAATAGATTTGCTTTATCAATAAGATTAACTATCATTTTATAATAAACAGAGAATAGGAATTGATATTTTACCAATTGATAGTCATTATTTATTGATATAACATCCGTACAAATAATATATATATTTCTTGAAAAATAAGTAAAAGACCATGCAAAATCATTTACATGCCCTTTTACTTAAAAGAAGCTTTTTTCGCCCATTTAAAAGGATACTGAAAAAGCAAGGTATATATACCAGCTAAAATCATCTTTTGGACTTTGACTTTTTACCTAAGCACGAATTTATGGCAAAGAACTTGGAGCTTATTACAAACCATCTCTATTCTTCAAGAGTGTTGGATTTGATTTCAAACTCCTGCACTCCCATGCTTCCCGGAGCGATTTCATACTTTTGAAATACAATCACCGGATTACCCCCTTTGTTAAGATAAAAATGGCTTTGCTCACTCACAGTGGTAAAACCACCCATCTCAGGGGTAAAGTAAGATGCCTGGGGATCTTTATCCATACGCTCTTGCATTTGTTGGCGAATGCTGGCATTGGCAATCTCAACATACTGTTCCCCTAGAACATCTTGTAAAGTCAAAAAAGTATGTTTTTGTAAATCCAGGTTGTAATAATATTGTTCATGATAGGCATTGGTCCAATTTTCATTGGCAGTAATAACCAAAGAGAGTATCTCTTCAGAAGCATAGGGCACCCTGTACTGCACATCTACTTTGATATGTTTGGCAGCAAATTCCTCCCCTGTTCCCCCGGTGGCAATAAAAGCTTCCTTATATTCCGCTACCCGCTGTTCTGCCTCTTGCACATGCTGGGTCACAATTTTTTCGATTTCTGCATTCACCTGTTTTGTAAAACCATCCTCCCCATGGATGCCAGGAACGTGGACAGAGACAGTTTTATCCTGATCCACGGTTGTGTATGAACGAACAGTTAAAATCTTAGCCAAAGGTCCCACCACTGGTATATTGACCATTGTTTTGGCAAAAGCTTCACTGGTATTCAATGTAATCACCAAACAACAAAAACAAGCAGCCACCAGCCCAGCCCCCCATTTGAGCCAGTTTTTTGGGCCAGGCAAGGGGCTTTTGATTTTCTTTGCAATACAAGTATTGACCACAGTGTGCAATTCTTCAGGAATCTCAACAGCTTCATATATTTTTTTAGCATCTTCCCATTCCTGCATCATGCTCATCCCTCCTTGTACAGTGTTTTCAATTTACGCAATCCCTTGTATAACCTGGACTTTACTGTATTCACATTCACCCGGGTTATTGCTGCTATTTCCCGCAAGGTCATATCTTCATAATAGTGCAGCACAATGATGGTCCGAATCTCCTGGGGCAATGCTTCTACCATTTGATACAACATCAGACCATGCTCATAAGCAGGCTCTTGGTAGGCCACCTCCATGGTTTGAGGTTCCCAGGAACATTCTTTAGATTTTTTCTTCAAAAAAGCCAAACATTCATTGACCAACACCCGGTAAAACCAAGTCTTAACAGCATTATTATTTTTCAGCGTATGATGCTTTTCCAAGGCCTTGCAAATGGCATTTTGCATGACATCCAGCGCAGCGTCTTTATGTTTGGTATAACTATAAGCCAAGCGATAAAACTTGGTTTGATTTTTCAACACATAGGCAACAACAAGGTCATAGGTATCCTGACTCATCCACCCCTCACCCCTTTTCCTTTCCCTGTTATGTAAAAACTCCTGGCCAGTTGTTTTCAACAGTCCTTAGCAGCAATGTTTTCCTTTTTCTTCTCCTCTTTATAGATAAATGAAACAAAGAAAAAGTTGAAAGATTTTTTATTTTTTTCCCAAGATGAGCGGGCAAAAACAAAATGGCATGATGCAATACACCCATGTAAGATTGCCCCATGAAGTCATAAAAAAAGACCATTTCTTCCCAAGAAACGGTCCCAAACACTATTTTTGTAAAAAGGCACATAATGCTGTTTTAACGGATAAAATTGGTTCTTACCTTTTCTTCCCCCTTGGGTGGCAAAATCCCGGCCTGTTTGCCAGCTTCCAAGCAGCGCAGAAGCCAAGCCATATTTTTCCCTAACATCCGCATGGTCTGCAGGCCTTCCTCATCCTGTCTGACTTCTGCAGGGGTATTGCCATGCACCATGGGCCAATATTGCGAAGAAACCACTGGCATATGAGAAATGGTAAGATACTTAAGCAGCTGCTCCAAGGCTGCCGTTGTACCAGCACGCCTGGCAGACACCACACAAGCCCCAGGCTTATAGGCAAAACAATCCCCAGCATAAAACAAGCGGTCTAAAAAAGCCACAAAACTGCCATTGGCTGAGGCGTAATACACCGGAGAACCCAATACCAAACCATCCGCTTGCTCCACCTTGTCCAAAGCCTTGTTCACCACATCATCAAAAATACAACGATTCCCGTTGTCCCGACATTTTTTGCAGCCCATACACCCGTGGATTGGTTGGGTGCCAATATGGAATATTTCTGTTTCTATGTTTTCATTCTGCAAAGCCTTGGCCACTTCTTCCAAAGCAGTATAGGTACATCCTTGTTGATTGGGGCTGCCGTTTAACAACAATACTTTCATTTCGCTCCTCCTTCATTACCAAGCCAATTCCCTGGCTTTTGTTTTCTTCATCCCAAGCCTTATTGTCCCTTCATTTGGTTTTGCCCTTCATTTGGTTTTGTATGATACCATGGGAAAACATAGGTGTCAAATGCCCCCTTGATGATCGGCAAATACCACTTAGCACATAGAGATAAAAAAAGATGAAGATATTTTACAAGCCTTTTCAAAGTCCCAGCCTTATAATGAAACATAACAAGGAGGAAATGCCTGTGAAGAAAGAAATAAGAACCGTTGTTTATGATGATGAACTGCGTATAGAAGCCTACCGTTTGGAGGGGATTGTACAGCCATTCCCCAACCATTTCCACGCGTATTATGTGATTGGATTTGTTGAAAACGGAAAACGCTTTCTTTCCTGTAAAAGTCAAGAGTATGTCATTCAAAAAGGAAATATCATCCTGTTTCATCCCAACGATAACCATGCCTGTGCACAAATTGATGATAAGGCCTTGGATTACCGGGGCTTCAATATTTCCCAAGAAGTCATGTTGGATTTGGTCGAAGAAGTGACCGGAAAACGGGAGCTTCCGGGATTTTCAAAAAACGTACTATATGATGATGAAGTGACCTGTTACTTGCGCCCACTCCATGAAATGATGATGAAAGGTTCCTGTTCATTTGACAAAGAAGAAAGCTTACTCTTGCTTCTGACCCTGCTCATTCAGAAATATGGACAGCCATTTAAAAACTGCGTCCCAGAGTGTCGGGATGAAATTGAAAAAGCCTGTGCCTTTATGGAACAGCACTTTGCAGAGCGAATCTATTTAGATCAGATTTGTCGCTGTGCAGGACTTAGTAAATCCACCTTGTTACGGGCCTTTGTTCAATCAAAAGGGGTCACCCCATACCGCTATCTGGAAAATATCCGTATTGGTAAAGCAAAGAAACTGTTGGAACAGGGGGTGTTGCCCCTTGAGGCTGCTTTGCAAACAGGGTTTTCCGATCAAAGTCATTTTACCAATTATTTCAATCAATTTATTGGATTAGCCCCTGGTATTTATCGTGATATATTTTTAGGCAAAAGGGAGGCAAAAGGAAAGCAGCATGGAGAATAAAAACACAGCAGGGCATGTCTTGGCCTTGCTCACCATCATCATTTGGGGGACAACTTTTATCTCCACAAAGATTTTATTGGTGGATTTTCAACCTGTGGAGATTTTGTTTTTCCGGTTCATCATGGGACTATTGGCTCTGTTGCTGGTTTATCCCCACCCCCTGAAAGGCACCAGTTGGAGACAAGAATGTACCTTTGTTGCAGCTGGGCTTTGTGGAATTTGCCTATATTACTTGTTGGAAAACATTGCCCTTACCCATACGATGGCCTCCAATGTAGGTGTTGTCATTTCCGTGGCCCCATTTTTTACAGCAATCCTGACCCACTTGTTTTTAAAAGGAGAAGAAAAGCTGCGAGCCAATTTCTTGATTGGATTTGTTATTGCAATGGCAGGCATATGCCTGATCAGTTTTCAGGGTTTAACGTTAGCGCTAAATCCCCTGGGAGATTTGCTCGCCTTGCTGGCAGCTTTGATTTGGGCCTGCTACTCAGTGCTGACAAGAAAAATCAGCAGTTTTGGGTACAACACCATTCTCACCACAAGACGGGTATTTTTTTATGGCATTCTTTTCATGCTCCCTACATTGTTTCTATTTGATTTCAAGTTAGAACTAATCCGGTTTGCTAACCCAGTCTACCTATTTAACATCCTTTTTTTGGGATTAGGAGCGTCGGCCCTTTGTTTTGTCACCTGGAATTTTGCGGTAAAAATTTTAGGCGCCGTAAAAACTAGCATTTACATTTATATGGTTCCTATTGTCACAGTTGTTACCTCAGTACTCATTTTACATGAAAAAATAACCATACTGGCGGGTATTGGTATGATTTTGACCCTCTCCGGCCTGTTCCTGTCTGAAAGCAAGGTATGTAAGAAAAAAGAATAATCATATGATTTACATAGCCAAAACTGCGTAGCGGAAAATCGCAAGTGCATATGCACTTGCCCTACTTGCCTGTACAGTAGAGCAGCTAAGCCACTGGTTTACTAGCAAAAATGTGCGTAGTAGCCCAAGAGGTGCATTTTGTCCATTAGGCTAAATATGCGCAAATATCTAAGACAACATTGCCTCTCTCGTCCGGTGTGGTGAAGCGGGGACAGTTGTACCGCTCAAAAAACCAGCCCTTTTGAGAAAAGCTCCATCCCTTTTCAACCATAGCCGCCATAGCTAGGTCAGAAGCTTCCGCACGATACAGTTCGCCGTTTTTCGCATCACCGTAGAGCCAGCACACACCTACATCCCCAGCCGGGATTTCTATTGCCTCAAAACCCCCCTGGGATCTTTGTGTCAGGAGCAAAAAAAGCACCGATCCAGTATGCAAACTCATGACCAGCACCAGTAAAGCGCATGACCCCCAAGTAGTCCTCGCTCACACCTGGGATGTTTTTACACTGTTTCAGGGTTTCAAACCACCCTTCTCGAAATGACTGTTGCCAATAGCTTGCAAAGGTCCCGTTTTCATCCCTGTCTTGATTGGTGTAGCGTTTACCAACCAGCTTGACATGGGGCATGTTTTCCTTGTAAACTTTTACGATTTCCATATGTACCTCCTGAGATTTGTCTTATTCTTTATTGCCCAATGTGAATAAAAATATGTCAACTGTTTGGGCAGAATGTCGCTGGCTAACAATTATAAACGAGGAAATTTTCCTGTAATTTCTTATTTCATCTCAAAAATTTAAAAAATTTGGGCAAGAATCTAAAGTATTCTAAAAAATAAATCAGCAGAGTTCATTTTTTCTTTTTTGCTGATGGTATAATTTCCTCGTGAAAGAAATAGTTGACTACAACGGGCAAAGCCTCAAAGGGTCGTTTAATGGAATCATTGTCGCGAATATAGAGCAAATTTTCTTCTGTGGTAAAACGCCGCATTTCCTCGTCCAGCGCGGCCCAATAACTTCTATCATTCCGTTGATAGATAGCCTGATAGAGCGGCACAAGGTCAGGGTACTTCTTCACAATGTAGTCCAGAATGACCGTCTTGTAGCCTCCACGCAGATTCAGATTTTCCAGCCAGATCAGATTACATTGATTTTTAACCCGACGAATGATGGCGGGAACGTCTGTGATACCCGGGAAGATGGGAGAGATGAAGCAGGTTGTCCGCACCCCTGCGTTGTGGAAGGCTTTCATGGCATCCAGCCGCCGCTCAATGCAAACGGCTTTGTCCATATCCTCCCGAAATGCTTCATCCAATGTATTGATAGACCAAGACACGCGGGCGTCGGGAAAGGTTTTAATCAAGTCCAGATCGCGTAAAATCAAATCGGATTTCGTTGCAATACTGATTTTACAGCCACTTCCCTGCATTTGCTCCAAAAGCGCCCTTGTGCGTCCGCAGGTTTCCTCCAACGGCTGGTAGGGGTCAGTAACAGAGCTGATAAATAGTTCCTTGCCCGTGTACTTCTGCGGATTTTTGATCACCGGCCAGTGTTTCACATCCACGAACTCGCCCCACGGCTCCGGATGGTTGGAAAAACGCTTCATAAACGAGGCATAGCAGTATTGACAGGCATGGGCACATCCCACATAAGGGTTTACAGAAAAGTCGCTGACAGGAAGATTTGATTTTGTCAAAACGCTTTTTACGTCCAAATCCTTTATGCTTACCCCCATAGCAAAGCCCCCCATATTCTTGCCATTCTATTCACCACTTTAACTTTCCGATTTATCAAGTACGCTTTCCGCCTAAGATGAAAACACAACTTAATTCTCTTTAATTTTATATCTGCCCATAGAAATGTCAAACAACTCATTTCGTATCATAACTTCATATCACAGCGCATAAGCTTTTTATTTATTTGGGCACCAATCGAGCACCATTTTACCCTTAAAGATTGCTTACAACAAAAATGCGATATTCATAGGCTTTTCCAGTTAAAAAAAGACTCATTAAACATTTTTATCACAGTGGCAGTTGACAAAGAAACCAAGGGTTGTCCTTTGTATATGCAATGCTGGATTAAAACCTAACCTTTTAAAATTTAGAAGCCCTGGCTGTACATCCCCAGGCAATGATGAACCGTGCAATCATCCTATTATTGCCAAGTGCCGTCTCACTCTTTGCCCTTAGGAGGATTTTTCCTATTTACCCCAATGGTTGCTATTTTCAGCCAGAAATAGCAACCATTATCGTATGCGTTACACTCTTAGAAGGCATTTTCCGTATTCCCGTTCCGTTGCGTAATGAAACGAGACATATCCCCCGTATACATCAGGGTCAAGCGATGCATTGCCCTTGTACAAGCAATATATAGCAGGCTTCTATCATATTCTGTCCTATAGGTATCGCTATTTGCCTGAGGAACAATGACTTCATCAAACTCCAATCCCTTGGACATCTGAATGGATGTAATGGATACACCATTCTTAAAGCTTGCGCTTGCAGGTGAAATCAAGTTCACTTCACATTCTTGGGAAAGCATATCATACAATGTTTTGGCAGCATTGTTTGTTTTCAGGATAATGCCAAGGGAGGCATTTCCCCTGGCTTCAAAATCACATATGGCCTTTTTTATTTGTAGTATTTCTTCATGTTCATCAGCACAGAAGATACATAGGGGCTCATTCCCGTGTCGTTTCACAGGTTCCAGGGAAGCCATGTGCTGGATACCTTTGGCAAAGGTCATGATCTCATACGTGGAACGGTAACTTTTGTTTAGCTTGACAAACTCTGCCCCTTGGTATACCTGTTGTATATCTTCTAAGGTGTGCAGATGGTTTGGATTGATCAACTGGCCAAAGTCACCCACTATGGTTTTAGGGCACTGAAACAGCAGATTCAACACAGCATACTGGATGGGCGTGTAATCCTGCATTTCATCAATGACAAGATGTTTCGTCAAGCTGCTTCCCTTTAAACCTTCAAAAGCAGCATGGAGATACAGAAAGGGATAAACGTCAGCCCATTCCAGGGTTTTCTTTTGGGGCATGACGAACATTTCCAAAACCCCCATTGTCTTATAGAAGTCTTTATATAAAGCCAAGGAATTCTTCATTGTGAGCATGGAAGTGAGGCTTTTCAGCATGACCCTGGCCCCAGGTATTTCCTCTTGCATGATGTTTTGGGTTTTCAAATGATCGTGCATATCATCCGCCACCATGGCCAACCGCTGCTTTATGGGATATTGCTTGTAAGCTTGGAAACGCTCTTGTATCCAGATGCTTTTTACTGAAAAGCGGCCAAAGGTATAATCAGTGGGCATAAAAATCCTGGAGGATAACTGTTGCAGATATTCGTCCATTCGCTCTACAAATGCCAGCGTGGACTTGAAACGTACCCGTTGCCTCCATTTTTCATCCTGTTCTAACAAAGGATCTCTGTCTGATTCAAAACCAATGACACGTTCCAGCTGAATTTCAGCAATATCAGCAAAACTCAGCTGGCATATCGGTTCTTCCCCAAGTTCAGGAAGAACATTGGCGATATAATCCCCAAAAACTTTATTCGGGGAAAGAATGGTCACATGTTTAGCGTTTAACTGATTTTTGAACCGGTAAAGCAGAAAGGCAATGCGATGTAGGGCTATGGATGTTTTTCCTGAACCCGCCACCCCTTGAATGATAAGAGTGTTTGCCTTTTCGTTGCGGATAATCTGATTTTGCTCTTGTTGAATCGTTGCAATAATGGATTTCATTTTTTCGTCAGAAGTATGGCTTAACTCCCTTTGCAGAATATCATCCTGCACATGCACAGAGCTTTCCAGAGCGTATTCCATGACCCCATGTTTGATTTTAAATTGTCTTTTTTTCGTAATCTCCCCTTCAATTCTGCCTGTGGGTGCCTCATAACCTGCTGGGCCTATTTCGTAATCATAGAACATGCTGGCTATGGGAGCACGCCAGTCAAAAATGAGCAACTCATTTTCATGGTGAAAACTAAAGCGCCCAATGTAGTGTTTGGCTGGCGCTTGGCTATCTTTTTCATGAAAATCTATCCGGGCAAAATAAGGAGATTCTTTCAGCTTGGTAATTCTATCCCGTATTTCTACGGCAAAAGCCCCTGTTCTATCCGTCTGCTTGAGGAGCAGCTCGTTTTGAAACATCTCCCGGGGGTCAATCTCGCCCCGGTATTCCACCATGTATTGCTTGGCATCCCTGTATTCCTTATCCAGCCTTGTAACAGAGTCATCTGCTTTTTGCAAAGCATCATCAAGTTTCGCATTGATCATGGCCAAATGTTCAATTTCATCCGGAAAGGGAATATCATGCTGCAAATCCAAGGCAGGTACACTTTGTTTGTCCTTACTGCATTGCTGTTTTTCCATCATTTGAATCCTCCTGCTGCAAAATAAAGCGTTGCGTAGGATAGCCAAATTCCACCAATCATTCTGCTTTTTGCAAAATCTAAGCCTTTGATTTCTTTGCGGTATCCAATATCTGCCCTATCCCCCTCCCTGTATGATGTCATCTGAATCCCGTTTCCAATCAATGGCTACCATAATGGTCTCAATGCTCTGGTTTGATATATCATCATCCTTCCAAATTACGATTATACCCTGATTCCTCAAGCCAACTTTTCATCATTCTTGCTATTTTTATGCCCTAATCCTGCCTTTGCCTATTGAGTCTTGCAGCAGGCAAACAAATTTTGAACAGATATCAAAATAAAAACACCAGCTGGAATACAAAACAGCTGGCCTAACTGATTTGAAGCAGATTTTCTTTGAAAAGGTTTTACTTCTTTACATTTCCCGCTCATCTTCTTTATCACATATGACAATGAAACGATTACTTTTTCTTTCGCGCAGAACACAGTTAGCAAATCCAGTCATTCTTTTCCCATCACAAAGTGGCAAGCTGGAACAAATCATGCCACGGCTGTTTAAAACCTTATCATCATTCTCAGCTTCCTGAACCGAGTGCATTCTTTGGCTCCTGCTTCATATTGAAGTATTTATCTTTAAAACCTTGACCTTTCGTCATTGTATGGAATGCTGGTTCCCAAAACACCATCTTTAATTTTTTCAATAATGAGCTGTCATCCATGTTGCTTGGGTGGTCAAAATCCTGTGGTTTAATCTCCTTAACATTCTCAAATTCTATGCAACACATACATTCTTTGTACCAGTGCCCTTACTGTTTCTGGGATAATTCAATGCGGCTGATTTTGTGCAATGTTTAATGATCTGTTCTTGCCTTAGCCCATCTTGACAAGCTATTTTTTATCGCTATTTTGCTTATATTCGCGGTATTTTTTTATGCCTAGATTTCGAACAAGTATCAGTGCCAACACCGCCATTGCGGCTACAATGGTTTTTAACATAACGCACCTCCCTCAAGCCTTGGCCTTATTAACAATCCGTATGGATGCTGTTACGGATATTGCAATGATCAAAAGCATCAAGGCCAGGGCACAGGCAATCAGTATGGCAGTGTTTGAGAAAACATGTAAGCTTTGATTTGCTGTGCTACTGGTCAGTAATCTGCTCACATAGTAAAAAATCAGAAAGCCAACAGTAGGGATAAATATAAATACCTTCCCTTTGATAGAGCCATATTGATAATATCCCGGTATTTGTACCCCTGCATATATGCAGAACAGCAACGCGCATACCAAGATAGAACCAATGATCTCAGAAACTTGCAAAACTGTGGATTGCACAAAGGTGAGAATCATAACCTGCACTGCCCCCTCCAAGAGAATCAAAAGAAAAGCCATCCCAAAAATAGTCAAATATCTGCCTCCAACCAAACTACTTCTTTTGATAGGTAGAAAGCCATAAAAACGCTCCAAACTGTTTTTTTCTGCAATAGAAAAGGTATAAGCAGTTGTCATGGCCATGATTGTCACGGCAAAGGACAATCCTTCAAACAGGGTGTTGGTAACAAAAGGGAAGATGAGCGGCACCAAAAGCACCAGCACGATGGACTTACCATATGGTTTTAGCAGCATAAAATCCAGTTTCATGCATTGTATTGTAGGATTCATCCTTATCCCTCCCTATCTCTTTCTGTTTGTCTGCTGATAAACACCATCATATCATCAATGGTTGCAGCCATGCTTTCCAACTGGGGGGCATAAGGCATGTCCTCCCTCCTGATGAGGGCCTCAAAGCCTGTTGAGAATGTCCGCAGGCCAATCAATTTGGCTTTTAACTCAGGACTAAGCATTTTCTTATCCCCAGTCACAATGCTGTAGATGTCCACAAAATCTTCCTTGCTTCCAGTAAAGACCAATTCACCAAAATTGAAATAAGTGATATAATCTGCTATTTTTTCAAGGTCACTGGTGATATGCGTTGAAAAAAGCACGCTGTGCTGGCTGTCTTCAATATAATCAGATAGGATTTCCAGCAGTTCATCACGGGATACAGGGTCTAGACCGCTGGTGGGTTCATCCAGAATCAATAATTTCGCATCGTACGAAAATGCGCAAGCCAGCATTAACTTCATTTGCATTCCCTTAGATAATTCTTTCACCTTTTTATTTTTTACAATTCTGAATTTGGAAAGCAAAGCCCAATATTTCTCTGAATCCCAAGTGGCATAGAAAAGTTTATAGGCCTTTTCTACATCAGTCATTGTCCACTCATCGACAAAATAACTGGAATCAAAAACAAGGCCTATGTGCTTCTTAATTTCCTGCTCTGCAACAATATTATCCTGCCCAAAGACAGTGATGCTTCCATTGTCACGATCCACCATATTTAAAATTGCTTTGATGGTCGTTGTTTTACCAGAACCATTTGGGCCAATCAGCCCCATCATATACCCTATAGGCAAATCAAAGCTGATTTGCTGAAGACTAAAATCAGGATATGATTTTGTTAAGGAATCTACATGCAAGACACTATCCATCTTTACATCTCCTTTAAACATTGTTGGCATAAAACGAGAATTTCTTCCTCAGTAGCTCCGGCCTTTTTTGCATTACAAAGGGCATCAAGCATTTTTTGTTTTGCTTGGTTCATAAGATGTTGTTTAATAAGCTCTGCACTGCGTTCCGCTACAAAACAGCCTTTTCCTTGCATATTTTCTATATAGCCTTCACGCTCTAATTCCGTATAGGCACGGTTAATTGTGAGCACACCCACTTTGAGGTCCTTTGCTAAAGAGCGCAAGGAAGGCAAGGTGTCGCCTGGTAAAATTTCCTGCGATAAGATGGCCTGAAGAATTTGGTTTTTAATTTGTTCATAAATCGGCCCGTTGTACTGATTTGATACAACAATCTTCACAACTCCTTCCCCCTTACAGGATATCCTATTATACTGTTATGCATATCAGTATAACAGTGGATATCCATTTTGTCACGCCCTAAGCGGCAAGTTTTATCGTCCTTTTATTGCCAATTCATATAAACCAATAGTGGCATCTTACTTTTTCATAGTCAGCTTGTTTTTATGCACGCACAAAGGGCTTAAAGCAAAGCGGATATTTCCCCCAAAATGATTTCATTGCCCAATACCTTTGCGCTTGATTGCCCATCATATTATTCTTTATTTGAGTACTTGATAAACAATAAAATGAGTTCTTATGCCCATCCTATTTATGATACAATGGCCCTATCTTGATACTGGGGGCAAAAAGGAGAAGAAACCATGGATCGTATTGAAGCAACCATTAGACGCCATGCTGTGAGAAGCTTTACGAATAAAAAAATCGACCTTCATACAGTTGCGGCATTACAAGCAGAAATTGCCGCATGCAATGCGGAAAGCGGCCTACATATCCAACTTTTCACAGAAGAACCAGATGCCTTTGGGAACCTGCTGGCACACTACGGTAAGTTTCGTCAGGTAAGAAACTACCTTGCTTTGATTGGCAAGAAAAGCAGTGATCTGCATGAAAAGGTTGGTTATTATGGAGAAAGGCTGGTATTAACAGCAACCATGCTTGGCCTTGACTCTTGCTGGGTTGCGCTAACATTCAGCAAAGGCAAAAGCAAAGGGAACATTGAACATGGCGAAAAGCGCGTCTGCGTGATTGCCCTTGGTTATGGTGAAACCCACGGCGTTCCCCATAAAAGCAAGCCCTTGGAATCCTTGTGCAAAACCACAGGCCCTATGCCTGTTTGGTTTCAAAAAGGTATGGAAGGTGCACTCCTTGCCCCCACTGCCTTGAATCAACAGAAATTCCTTATCACTCTTCTCCCTGGAAATGCCGTAAAGGCAGAGGCCACCGGAGGCTTTTACTCTAAAATTGATCTTGGTATCGTTAAATATCATTTTGAAATTTGGGCAGGAAAAGAAAATTTCAAATGGGTCTAACAGGTTTTTAATATCCATCCATTAAGAAAACAACAGTGTTGTGGGATAGTCATCTATTCCTTGTATTTCCCAGCAAAACCATACATACATTTTTACAAACAACAACATTCTTGCCTATATGATTTCATATGATTATCCTTTTTCTATCAACAAAATAATATGCTGCCCCATATTCTGACCTAAAGGAGCAATTCACTTGAAAGCATTGTATTTTAACGGCAGTACCATTGAATACCACCAGGATTATCCCCAACCCCAGCCAAGCTCTGCGGAAAGCTTGGTACGCATTTTACGCTGTGCCATTTGCAATACAGACAAAGAAATCCAACGGGGCTATAAGCCGGATTTTAGAGGCATTATGGGCCATGAATTCGTAGGAATTGTGGAAAAATCCCACGATTCTGCCTTAATAGGCAAACGGGTGGTAGGAGAATTAAACGCGGGCTGCGGCCACTGCCTTTATTGTCAAACAGGAAGGGAAAAACATTGCCACCAACGGAAAGTTCTGGGAATGGCCCAAAAAGACGGCTGCTTTGCCCAATGGATGACCATTGCCACCAAGTTACTCCATCCTGTACCAGATGAGATTCCCACAGAACAGGCCCTTTTCACCGAGCCTTTGGCTGCAGCTTTGGAAATTCCTACCCAGCTGCACCTGGATCCCACAGAAAAGGTAGCCATCTTAGGGGATGGAAAGCTGGCTTTTCTTATAGCCCAAGTCATGGCTTTGGTAGGGGTGGAGTTGACTGTGATTGGCAAACATGAAGAAAAACTAAAAACATTGCAGCCCTTTGCCCAAACCACCACCAAGGGCCAGGAAGAAGGTTATGAAACTGTCATTGAGGCCACTGGCACTCCCTTAGGTTTTATGACAGCCCAAAAGTTGGTCCGCAAACAAGGGCGGATTGTCTGCAAAAGCACCTATGCCCAGCAGGTTCAAGTGGATATCAGCAGCCTGGTGGTCAATGAAATCACCCTTGTGGGCAGCCGTTGCGGTCCCTTTGCTCCAGCGTTGCGTTTGCTACAACAAAAACGAACCCTTCTGCCCTCCATACAGTTTTACCCTTTGCAGGCCTATGAACAAGCTTTCTCTGTCACCACCCATAAAGCTGGTTTTATCTTATAATCCCGCATAATTTACCCTCCCTTTTTTAATTCGCCCACCTTCTTGAGACATCAGGGGCCTATTCCAGCGCCTCATCCCCTGGTAGGTCAAGCACCAATCATCATTCCCTTGCATAGAATAATGCAAAACTCTCCTGCTCCTTTTCCTTGGAAAATAAAATGTCCCTAAAAAACAGTCCTCTGAAAGACAAGGAGCAACCAAGGAATATTTTGTTTCCTCATTTTCTTTCTTAAAAACCCTACCATGCACTTCATTTGGCCATTGAGAAGCCCAAGGAAAAGGTCTGCCAGAGAATTGTGCAAACCCTTACTCTATGGATTTTTTTGCTTTTCCAAAGCATCTGTACACAACAAAAAGCGAGCAAGAAAAATTTTTTCTTGCTCGCATTGCTTATCCCAGCAGCATAGAAAATTCACCTTCTGAATAGGATAAACCACCTTGGCTTTACGCCATACAAATGTTTTACCTCAATACATATGAGCTTACCATTCATTAAGGTCCTATTGTTTTAGGTATTTCTCAAGCAAAGGATTTCCATAAAGGAGGAATTATATGACCATTAGTTTGTGTATGATTGTGAAGGATGAAGAAGAAGTGCTGGCTCGTTGTTTGGATAGTGTCAAAGAAGTGGTGGATGAAATCATCATTGTGGATACAGGAAGCAGCGACAAAACCAAAGAAATTGCCAGCCAGTATACCAACCATGTATTTGATTTTCCCTGGAGAGACGACTTTGCCGCTGCCCGTAACTTTTCCTTCTCCAAAGCCACCATGGACTATTGCCTTTGGCTGGATGCAGATGATGTGCTCCTGGAAACAGACCAACAAAAATTGCTTCAACTCAAAGAAACCCTTTCCCCCTCAGTGGACATTGTCATGATGAAATACAATACAGGCTTTGATCCAGAAGGCAATCCCACCTTCTCTTATTATCGAGAGCGCCTCATTCGCAACCATTTCGGTTATATCTGGCAAGGTGCTGTACATGAAGCCATTGATCTCCTTGGCCATATCATATATACAGATATTGCCGTGACTCATCGCAAACTACATCCAAGCGATCCCCAACGCAATTTGCGCATCTTTGAAAATCAGCTGGCCCAAGGCGTTTCCCTGAAACCCAGGGAACAATTCTATTACGCCCGGGAACTCTATTATCATCAACGCTATGAAGATGCCATTCGAGTTTTTGAAGAATTTTTAGCCTCAAACCAAGGGTGGTTAGAAAATATCATCGAAGCTTGCCGCTTTCTTTCCTATTGTTATCACCATACAGGTAAGCAAGCCGCAGCACTCCAGGCCTTATTACAAACCTTGGTCTACGATGCCCCCCGGGCTGAAACCTGCTGTGATATTGGCAAGCACTTCCTGGAACAAGGAAAATATCAACAAGCAGTATTCTGGTATGAATTGGCCCTTACCAGAAACCGCAATGATAATTCCGGGGCCTTTATTTCCCCTGACTGTTATGATTATTTGCCCTATATTCAACTATGCCTCTGCCATTATCATATGGGGGACCTAGCCCTTGCTGCTGCTTACAATGAAAAAGCCGGGCAAATCAAACCCCAAGCCCAGGCTTACATTTACAACAAAACCTTTTTTGAAAAAAACACCCCGCCCCTTGTCCCTGAGCAGGACTGAACATATTCCCTGCTTGCAAAAAACACGATTCCCCCTTGCCAAGGGGTGATAATCATTGGTGTCTCTTAAAGGGCTTTGCTTATTTTAGTAAAGCCCTTTGGCCACAGAGGCAAAACTCACCAAAAACAAAACACATTGGTTTCCTCTGATGCTTATCCCCTGTCATTCCGTTCACTGGCCTGCCGTTGTTCCCTTAATCTTAAAGTGGCAAATTGAGGAGAAACCCTTTGAAAACAAGCCAACAGGGCTGGAGAAAATATTCCGCATACCCCTTTCATAATCATGTCCACCGCTACATCATGCTCATAAGCTGGTTTGTATACC
>CATZDY010000017.1 GCA_958417755.1 uncultured Peptococcaceae bacterium | reverse complement strand
TTGGTGAAAACTATTTGCAAGAAATGCAAAAAAGGACCATGGACTTAAGGTTGCAATCTAAAATACCTGTGCAAGGAAAAAGTGGATTTGTCTTTAGCAATGAGCAAGGGAATATCTTAATCCCCAATACTGTCCTGGGTTTACCAGAGGATGAACGAAAGATATTACAAAGGAGCTTGGTTGCTGGTAGCATTCCTGACCCTACCTCTCCTCAGATACAAGGGATTTTATATGTGCCCAAGGTAACAAAAAAAGGAAGTTCTTTTGATCCCACAGGGGAGAATAAACGGGAACCCGTCATAAACCTAAAGGTGGGACATTCCCTCAAAATAAGCTATCCTAAACGAGGTTATGAGCAATCCATGGAAAATTATCCTCTCATAACTGACTATGAAAAATATAAAGATTTATATAGCAGCAAAGAAGTGACCATCACGGGTATCATTGAAGATTTGCCCATTCAAGATGAGTTTCACTTGGGTACTCCTTGTGCCCCCTATGTGTTGCTGAGTCAAAATGATTTTCAAACCCTGACAGGGCAAACAGGATATCGGATTATCAGCATTGACATGAAGGAGAATGCCACTGAGGCTGAGTACCAAGAGTTAAAGCAAAGGTTGCAAGCACTATCTGAAACCATTCCAGGCACCTTGCTAAAGGATGAATTGGACTGGCAAAAAAGCACAGCGGAATTTTCCAAACAATATGCTGCTTTACGCAATTCCATTGCTGCTATTTTAATCATTATCAGTGGTTTGAGTATCTATAACAATATGAATTACAATCTACTTGCCCGGACAAGGGAATATGGCATCATGAAGGCCATTGGTCTCAGTGATAAGCAATTTCGGAGAATGATTCAATTTGAGGGCATTGCTTATGGCAGTATAGCTGCTTTCTTTGCTTGTGGCATTGCCTTTATACTACAACTCTGCATCTTTGTATATTGGGCTTATATAAACCCCTATCCCTTATATTTAAAACAATACTTCTTTGCTTGGCAGCCCTATGTTTTAGTCATTGCCATTAACTTGGGCATTGGTTATATATCTACCTTGGGTCCAATATATCAAGTAAACAAGGTTAGCATCACAGAGGCCATTCGGTCTTTGGAATGAGGATTAAAAATATTTTTACCAATCACTTTAAGCCCTTTGGGATATTGCTACTTTTTCTTTGGTTGGGATTCTTAGCAAGACTATTCTTTTGATTTCTCCTTGCCATATACAATGACGTTAAGTAGGATTGTCAAAACAATGAGTATTGCTGAAGCCCCTGCTACCACGTCGGATGTATCCCTAAGTGCTCCCCAATCCTCTATCTTAACCAGATGGTTGTGATAAAAAAGTAGCATACCAATTGAGATGGCACAAGCACTGAAACTACCCATGGAAAATAGAGCCGCGTGTTTGTGATAATCCTGCAGATAAACCACAGGAAGGATCAAGGCAAGCAGCCCAAATACAATGGTTCCTATGGTCAGCATCTTATACTCCTTCCAATTCCTATTTGTTATCATTGACTATGTAATGATTGATTGTATCACATATCTAACTCCCAAAATAGTGAAGCTAAGTCATGGGAAGAGCCTTTGTCAAATCTGTCCGGGATATTCACCTAAAAGCTACGAATTAAGAATATTGTTTTTTTATCATAAAGCAGTGCTGTTCTGTTGTAAAGTATTAAGTAAATAGCTAAGTTTCAAGAGATATCTGAAAACATTTCCAACCTATTCGTTTTTACTAAGCTTAACCATGATGGTTGTTAAAAATTTCCCCAAGCCAAAGGGCAGTGACCTTTTAGCTTGGGGAAATCATGTTTTCTTGCTCATATCCTTTTATACCAAATAGCGAACCTTTGTGCTGGTGGATAATTCTCCTGCTAACAGTATACTTCTGCTTTGTTATTCCAAGGGAATCCTGGTGCCATTGATGATGAGAGCAGTAACAGTGGAGACATCCAAGGGGGTTTTTGTGCTCCAGTTTAAATGAAAGGTCTGTTTTTGGGGGTCTAAACCTCCACCACCACCTTCCAGCGGAATAAGGCCATCTGTGGTTTCAACTGCCAGGGACATTAGACTGGCCGTGCATTCAACTCCTTCATAGATACCCATGACATGAAGCCCCAAAGGGGTGAGGGTCAAATGCTGAAAAAGTTGGCCTTCAACAGCAATATCATTTGTCCAAATACGCATTTGTTCACTGGTATCCTTGAGATTTGCCGCTACCTTCCAGTGGCCTTTTACTCCAGAGGAAACTGAGCCAGTAAAACAAAGGGTGTAGTCAGCCAATTCTTTTGTACTAACAGTAAAGACAGCTTCACTGTACTTATAAGCAACGTCATCGTAATCACCGTTAAGGTGAAAGGGATGAGAATTGCCATCCCCCAGGAATATGAACTCATAGTCGGATGTAAGCAATTGGCCATCCGGAGACCTAAGGAATAACGATAAATCACTGCTTCCAAATTCTTTATTGAAAAGTTTTCCTGTTTGTACATGAAGCCTTCCATCTACAAAACCGATATTTGAAATCCACTGGTCCTTTTGGCCATGGGGCATGGGAGCATCATAACCTGTGGTAAGGGCTGTTGCCTGATATAAAGCATTCCCAGTATCACCGCTATGCCCAAAGATATAGTCTTTTGGTAAGGGCATTGTTTCAGCTTCCCCAAGGCTGGCCAGGGACAGAGGAATGGGTTCATGCTCATATTGTTTTGTATCAAAGTATATAAGAAAACTGCTAAGCTCCAAGGAATTAGACAATGGGGAAGCTGCGTCAACCGTAATAATAAACTCATAATAAGCGGTGTTGGTTTCTTCGTCTAAATAGAGCAAGTTTTGCTTCCAACCCCAACTGCTGGTGGTGTTCTCAGTTGTTTGACCGGATACTTGTTTCTGGGAGGGCATGTTCACACTGAACCCATCACGGAATTCCGTTTGTTTTGTCAGCCTGTTTTGCCCACTGATATCCTGCAAGGAAAGGTAAACAACTGCCATATTGTCATACTTTTGCGCCCCAAGCACCTCCAGGCGGATTCCCTGGTCTTCACAAGAAATTCCCATTGGCTCAACAATTTCACCAAAGGAAGGATTGATTTTCGCAAGCAACCAATCAAAATTTCCCAGGGCCGCAGCAGTGGCAGCAGTGGCAGTGATCACAAACACAGCTGATAGGGCCACCACCAGGGCCAGGGATCTGGGTACCCGCCGTGGTGTGGGGGACTGATTTTTCTGATTCAACTCATTTTTGACCCGCCCGGAAAGCCCGTTTGCCTTAACAGTGATTTGGGAGAGGGCATGATGAATTATTTGTTCATCCTGATCAAATGTACTCATGTTTCTCCTCCTTTCCATACCCCAGGGGATGCTTGGCAGTTAAATAACCTGCCAGCTTTTTTTTCGCCCGTTCGTATTGTTTGCGCAAAACCACAGGAGAACGCCCCAAAAGGTGTGAAAGTTCCTCATAACTCTGTTTTTCCATAATCCGCCCGTAAAGCAGAGCCCGTTCCTTGGGTTTAAGCCGCTTAAGGGCGCGAAGGGTTTCATCACTCAGACCAATATGTTCAGAGGGCAAAACCCCTTTATCCCGGATTTCGCTAAAATAAAATACTTTTCGTTTTTTCAATTGATTTAAGCTGCGGTTGTATGTAATTTTATACAGCCAGGCAGAAAGATTCTTTCCGTCAAAAGAGGATCGGCTTTGATAGGCCGCAAGAAAAACCTCCTGCACCACATCTTCTGCATCTTGATGATCACATAATATAGCGGTTGCATAGCGGAGTAATTTTTCGCCGTAGAGATTGATGATCTCTTCCAGTTCTTCTTCTCCGCCAGAGCAAAACCTTTGTCCCAGCTCTGGGTTGCTCATGCGCCACCTCCTTTTATGTTTATCAGCTAGCTGTACCCTTATAACAACTCAAATCTCAGGTTTGTGACAAAAAGCTAAAATTGTCAGTTGATTTTTGTAAGGAATGTTTTTAGGTAAACTTTGTATCATATTTATTAGCAAACAATGTTCTATGCTTTCAGGTACAAACTTACTCCTATCCTCATTTGAGGTGCTTGCCTGGTACTGTAGAAATTCTGTCCATAATACCAAATGGTGGCATGATCACGAGATCATACAAAACCCTTACAATACTCAAATCTTACCAAAAGGTAACTATTGATATGAAAAGTGCCTACTTCCCAAAGTAGCAAAAATCCGTAGAATTGTAAATATGATGGGAGAAGTCGCTGGACACAGCTTGGACGGGCCCTCGGAGAGCTAAAGTAAAAAATATGAGTTGTCCAAAAATTAGCAATCAGTTTTATGTAGTATTGTTTTATCCCATTTCGGCAGATGACGATAAAAATGTATAGCATTCAATACCTGGGGGCAATCTGAGCGCAAATTTTGCGTTTTTACAGTTTGGGGAGTCTATTAATATAAAAGGAGATATCAGAAATATAGGAACAAATATACAAGAAAGAGGGAACTGCATGACCCAAAAAGACAGAAGGATTTACTTAATCCGAGCTTTATTGGCAGAAATGCCGCAGTATCAGGAAATCGAAATTCCCCAAGGAGAAGCAGCACAAAGGCAACTCCTGCGTTCCTTGATGAATATACGCCCTCCGATTCCGGCAAAACAGGAATTTTTAGAAGTACAAGATGCTTATTTAACAGAAGAAATCAAACAGCGCGGCATTGTGGACAGCAGTGCTTTCCTTCCTACCAGAACCAATAGCCGCATTGTCCTCTGGCAGGGCGACATCACTGCCTTGAAGGTTGACGCCATTGTGAATGCAGCCAACAGTGCCTTGCTCGGTTGCTTTCAGCCTCTCCACTCCTGCATTGACAACATCATTCACTCCTTTGCTGGCATACAATTACGTCTGCAGTGCAATAAAATCATGCAGGCGCAGGGATATGAAGAACCGGCTGGAACCGCTAAGATAACCCCAGGGTACAACCTTCCCTGTCAATATGTTTTGCACACAGTGGGGCCCATTGTTTCTGGTCCTTTGGGGAAACAGGATTGTGCGCTTTTGGCCAGCTGCTATCAATCCTGTCTGGAGCTGGCTGTGCAGAACCAGGTGCAATCCATTGCCTTTTGTTGTATTTCCACTGGTGTATTTCATTTCCCCCAGGATAAGGCAGCAGCAATCGCAGTAAAAACAGTATCGCGTTTTTTAGAGAAAGACCAGTCCATACAACGGATTATTTTCGATGTTTTTACTGATAGAGATTTTGCCCTATACCATCAGCTTTTGGAAAACTAAAACATTTTTCATCCTATGGACGCTTAGCTATAAGTGTCTATTTTTTAGGTCAATTCGGCTACAGGAAATAACCACAAATATCGTCGCTATTGCCAAGGAAAAGGGTGTTGGCAGCAAAACCTTGCCTCTGGCCTTGGTCTGGTGAGGGAACCATGGTGCTGGCTATTCTGCTTGGTGGCATTGGTTGAATAGGGGGTCCAATGAGAATCAGGGGACATATAGTAGAGCAGTGGTTACAGTTTTCCAACATGTTTGGTATTAGCAGCATATAAAAATTTTAAAGAGATCTCTTGACAATATACTCCGACAAGTGTAGGATATATTCACTACTACACTTGTCGGAATGGAGAGAGATACAATGCAAAATGATATGCCAAACATCAGCGGAGCAGAGTTGGAGATAATGCAAGTTTTATGGGAAGCAGATAAGCCTTTAAAAGTGCAAGAAGTTTGCCATAGATTGAAAAGCAACAAATGGAAATACAATACCATTGCAACATTCCTGATGCGAATGACTGAAAAAAATGCAGTTATATCTGAAAAACAAGGTAGGGTATATTATTTTACCCCCTTGATTAGCAAAGAGGAATATAAAAAAATGCAAACCAAAAACCTCATAACAAAGCTGTATAACGGATCCGTAAAGGAACTTGCGGTTTCTCTTTTTAAAAGTGAAGATATGACTGCCGATGATATTGAAGAGATACGAAAAATGTTTGATTTGTAAGGAGGGCTTTTCTTGATAACGCAAATATTCGAAACAATACTTCTGATGTCAGCTGTGGGAAGTATGTTCACCATTCTGTTGTTACTTGTAAAGCCAATGACCCGGAGATTTTTTAGCCCTAAATGGCAGTATTATGTCTGGTTAATGGTTTTATTTGTTCTGCTATTGCCTGTGCCAGCCAAATTTTCAGCAACAGTACCAGCAGGCAATATAATGCAAGAGCAGGTATCTCAAGCTATAAAGATACAGGAATCAGAGATGAAAATCCAAGCAATGCCCAAGGACCTGCTTATCAGCCCGCAGAAGGCATTGCCCACACCATCTGTTACAAGGAATATGTTTGTAAAAATAGCAAGTCATCTTTGGTGCATCTGCGCAATTTTGTTTTTGACCTTTCGGATAATCAGATACATTATATTTTTAAATGCACTTCATAGAAACTCGCAAAAAGCCTCTTGTGCTGCAATAAAAACAGAGAAAATTGCTGTTCGTAGGACAGATATGCTTGATGCTCCTTTGCTTGTGGGATTGTTTAGACCTGTCTTATTTCTTCCAAATATGGAATTAACAAAGGAAGATTTGAATTATATCATCTTGCATGAGATGACGCATTACAAGCGGCATGACCTTTTATATAAATGGTTTGCCATGTTTGTAAACGCCCTACATTGGTTTAACCCTTTTGTCTATATAGTAGCAAGACAAATTGAGGAAGAATGTGAAATTTCCTGTGATTTGTCAGTCACAGCAGATATGAATGAGGAGCAGCAAAAGGGCTATATGAATATGATTTTACATGTATTATCTAATGTTAGGGCAAAACCAAGGTTTTTGACAACGCAAATGGCAAGTAGCAAAAAAATGCTAAAAAGGAGATTCAGTATGATTCGAAAAGCCAAAAAAACCAACCTGGTCGTTGCCATTGTATCTGTTGTTCTGGCAGTTTTTATGTTTTCCACCATGGTATTGGCAAGCGGAATATTGCAGAATAAAAGCACAAAGAACATGAATGAGGCAAGTACTCATTTTGAAGTGGATACTGTGGCTGGCAGTAAAATAAATGTATTACTCAGTTGTATAGATAGCCAAAGAAGAGTTGACTCTTTATTGGTTATTTCAGCGGATAAAGCCAATAAAAACATGACAATTCTATCAATTCCCAGGGATACATTGATAACAAAAGAAAACCAAAGGACTAAAATTTCGGCACTATTATCCAATGGCAGGACAGAACAGGATGTCATTGATGTTGTACGAAAGGATTTTCAAATACCTGTAAACTATTATTTAGGGATTAATCTTGAAATTTTTAGAGATATTGTTGATATGCTAGGTGGAGTGGAGTTTGATGTACCCACTGAGATGTACTATCCAGAGCAATCTGACAAATATTTAACTTTGCCCAAAGGGGTGCAAATGTTAGACGGTGAGAAAGCAGAACTGTTGTTGCGCTTTCGTAGCTATCCCCAGGGAGATATTGGGAGAAATGAAACCATCTTAAGCTTTCTTCAAGCGCTTATCAAACAGAAATTAATGTTAAGAAATATGATATCAAATGATATTTTGAAAGAAATATCTAACAATGTGGTAACAAACTATCCGGTTCTTAAGTTGCAAGAAGATTATAGAATTTTCAAAAACATGGATCCAGATAAAGTGAAAGTATTCATATTACCGGGAAATTTTGCTGATATTGAGCATGATGCTTATTGGGTGGGGTATTGGATGGCAAATCGTGATGCTTTACAAAGAATTGTCAATCAATATTTCATCCTGCAATAAATCAGCTAGTATACATGAATTATAGAGTTTTTTCCATTAAGATTTAAAATATCATATTATTTATCCTTGGCTTTTTACTATCCATGAATGCAACAGAAGAGAATAACCGAATAGATAGACCATTAAAAAAGCGAGAGCAAATTCTAAAAGAATAACTTTCGCTTTACACTAGAATATGGTATGAACAACTCGTGTGTGAACGCAAGATGGTTTTAGATAAAGCTAGGGCATGCATTTAGCTTAGTGTTCAGATTGTTGTTCAAAATGTTTTTTTGTATCGTTTTTGTTAGTTGCATCAAATCCCTTTGGTAAATGGGAGGGATCAATGATTTTTTGATAGGCAATATCACTGAAAAAATTACAAAATGTTATTTCTACATACATAAGCTTTTGGTGTTTTTCATCTGCTAAAGCATACACATAGCCGTGGTAAGGATCCGCCTGGATTGCCACAACAGGATAAGAAAAGCCCGTTGCGCCATAAATCAGCGTATCTTTGGTTTTTTCAAGGGCTGATAAACGCTGGACTTCTTGCGCATAGTCATTTTTATCACAGGTATACACAAGGTAGACCACATAATTGGGGTCCCAAGGATTGTCATACTGGTAGATAAATGTTTCAACTTTTGCAGAAGTAGGGATGGTTTCTGGGAAAATTTGGTTGGCTATTAAATATTTTTGCCTATGTAGTCCATCTTTCCCCAAATATTCTTCATACCTGTGAATATCAGAGGTTTGGTCTTTTTCTACCCATATATCAACCAAGTAAGTGATACATCCACCTAGCACTGCTAAGATAAGGATGACTATCACTGGTACAATATATTTTCTTTTCATTGCTTTTCTTTCAATCCTTTATTGTTTTTGATTGTCATTCCCTTGCCTAGGTATGGATAGATAGCAAATTCTTCGATTGAGATGCTTCAAAATCTCCAACCTGTTATTCTTTGACAATTATCTTGCTCTTTCTATCATAGCGCATAGTTGTTTTTTTGCAAACTGGGAATTTTAAAGTTAATCCTTTAGCTTGAGAGCTTGCTTACATTTACTCCATTAGAAAGATTAAAATTTTTACGGACAAATTTAGCTTGCCAGTATATACTTGTATAAAAATAAAGTTATGGGGAATGAGGCGGATGATTTGAAAAAAACAGCACTGCTCTTCATCAGCATCATATGGTTTGTTGTCCTTGCTGGATGTGGAAAAATAGATGATACTACTAAACGTGACTTTTTCAATGCTCAAACCAGTATTTTTAACACCTTGGAAGTAAAAGATGGAGATATCATTACAGCTGATTTTGATGTGTATTTGGCAGAAACAGAAGCAGCATTTTTATTTGTTGAAGTCACAGAAGATATGAAAGCAACCATACATTATACCTATAGCACCCAGCATGAAGATGGTATAAATTTGGGCTATTATCTGGAGGGAACGAGGGATAAAACAACCTTTACCTTGGCAGGGGCAACAGAGGAAGCATTGTATCATATTGGGAGGGATGAAGAAATCGTTTTGCAAAAAGGAACGAATATATTTTATGTGGCAGGTGATAAATGTCACTGTAATATGCATTTTGAGATAAATGATTTTGATAAAAGCAAAATAGCTTATGTGAATGCATATGCCAAAGGAAAAGCCTTGGAAAAGAGCGCGCTACTGGAATAAATACAGATTCCGGCTCAAAAGTGATTCCACAATCATAAAGGCTTTGTGGCCAACTAGCTTAGAAAAGAGAGCTTTAAAGCTCTCTTTTTTGTTGCTTGTATTTAAATTTTATATGATGCCTGATATGGCGTTTGAATGCGTTCATAGCGAATGTATATCAAAGAAATTCGTATCTAATGAATCAAGCCTATCTAATATGTTCAGATGGTGACGTTTATTGTTAAAGTCTTAAATATTTTCATATTGATGATCTTTTGTTTGATAAGGAGAAAGAATACAAGGATACCCTGGATCATGATAAAGCTGGTAAATGACTGATACGAACATTACCGTAAATGGGGATATAGGATGGTCTATTGTTGTATACCTTTATCATTTCTTCTTTGATCGCATCACGATGGTATGTGATTGGATAATAACCAAAACCCAATGGATTGTTGTGGATAAACAATACTGCATATACGATTTTATGATTGTAAAAGCCAATATTGACAACAATATCGGATTGAAACACAATACCCTGATACGTAAAATCTATGTTCTCCTTTACTTTCAAGGGATATACTGTTATTTTCTTATTGATGATTTGCTCAGAAGGTAAATTGGCAATTTCAGAACAAATGAGTGGTGATAAATCTCGGGGATCATTGATATGATATACAAGTGTATTGCTTCCTTCCGAAATATTTTCACTTTCCTTTTCTTGAAATAATATTTCTTGGGCCACCCCGATGTCAATAACATTCCAACCATATTGTTTAGCAAAATAATATGCTTTGATTTGATTTAAATCAAATTTGGCCATAAACCCAACCATTAATAACAACATTAAGAGGGGCAAGATGACAAATTTGTATTGGGTGAGCTTCTTCAACAAAGAACACCTATGTATAAAGACTGCAGGTAAACATATCAATATCCCCAAACAAATCAAGATGATGAATAGCAATTCCCAGACATAATCCGGTTTTAAAAGCAAATATAGTATATGCATACTAGCAGTTTTCCTTTCTACATAATGTTTTCACATCACTGCATCCCATTCATTCCTTTTCCATTGCCTTTAAACGGCTTTTGTTTTCTATAGATTATTTATTGGCGTTTTACAAGTGAATTACCCTGGCTTCACGAATCATACCAACATTTTCGCGATACATACATGATAATCCTGTCAGGGGTAGCTTCAATGTTCTGGGAAATTTTCATGGGGCATTGTTAGCAGCTTGGGGGATATCACTTTGTAGAGCTGGTGGGTATAAGGAAAATAAACTGTTATGAACCAGGTCTTTTCCTTGCACTGATATGAGGGGAAAAAAACATCCTTGGTTTTTTGAAAATCTAGGGTATTTATTAATGATATAACATTTGTTTGCATGCTTAACTCATATATTGTGATATAAGGCGAGGTACTATAGTCATGATGAGGTGAATTTTATGTGAAAAGGGCCAATAAGAATGTATCAATATAAAAAAACGCCCAAAAATGTTGGATAAGTGACGGCAGGTGATAAGGGTTCAGGTCAAAGCATGGGCGAAATCTTGTTTGCCTATCTAATAAGCTAGAAGGTGGTGAATAGGGTTTGCAGTTTTTCATTTATAGTCGTAAATCCGTATATACAGGCAAAGGTGAGAGCATTGAAAACCAAATTGAAATGTGCAAGCAATACATTGCCACAAAGTTTCCTGAGTTTGTTGATGATACTATAACAGTGTATGAGGATGAGGGCTTTTCAGCTAAAAATGCGGATAGGCCGCAGTTCCAACAAATGCTCCGGGATATTAAGCAAAAAAAACCTGATTTTGTTGTTTGTTACCGTCTTGACCGTATCAGCCGTAATGTCAGCGACTTTTCCTCTTTGATCGAAGTACTGAATGAACGTGGTATTTCCTTTGTTTGTATCAAAGAGGAATTTGATACATCAAAGCCTATGGGCAAGGCCATGATGTACATTGCTTCGGTTTTTGCTCAATTAGAGCGTGAAACCATTGCAGAGCGTGTTCGAGATAATATGCTTATGCTTGCCCGTACCGGGCGCTGGCTTGGTGGCACAACTCCTACGGGATATACTTCTGAAAAATTGCAGGAAATTATTATTGATGGGAAGATAAAAACTTCCTGTAAGCTGAAAGACAATCCCGACGAGTTAAGAGTCATTGATTTGATGTATGAAAAATTTTTGGAATTGCGCAGTATATCCGGGGTAAGCAAATATTTAATTCAACAGGGGGTAAAATCCCGCAACGGCAAATATTATTCTTTACTTGGCATTAAACAGATATTGCAAAATCCTGTGTATTGTATGGCAGACCAAGAGGCTTTTGCATATTTTATGGCCAATCAAGCTGATGTTTGCTTTGAAGAAAAGGATTGTTCCCGTCACTTTGGACTGCTTGCCTATAACAAGCGTGACTATACTAAGAAACATGCACCACGTCAAGCCATTGAAAAATGGATTATAGCCATTGGCAAGCATAAAGGCCTCATGCCTGGTAAAAAGTGGGTGGCTGTGCAAAACATCCTTGAGGACAATATCCCCACAGGCAAAAAACCTGCCAAAATACACAACAACTATTCTTTGTTATCTGGCTTGATTTATTGCGCTAACTGCGGCAGCCGGATGTTTGCAAAGCATCGTAGCGGCAAAGGTGCAAATCCGAATTTGTATGATTATATGTGCAATAATAAAATGCGCGGTGGCAGAGAATTGTGTGATTGTCAAAATATCAATGGACAGCAAGCTGATGATGTGGTTTGGGAATCCTTGATAAAGTATACGGACAAGGGCGCAAACATTGATAAGCTTTTGAGAAAACTCAAACAAGACTTGCAAAGTCAGGTAATGGAAGATCCCTTGAGCTTGCTTGAAGCCAAGATAAAAAAGGGCAATGAAGAAATGAATAACCTCATTGCTACCTTATCCCAAGGGAATCTTAGCGCTGCTTTTGTGCAGCGGGTCAATGCCCGGGTCACTGCACTGGACCAAGAAATTGCAGATTTAACCCAAAAAAGAGAGCAAAGCTTAAAAGATGGCAGTTTGATGGCAGAAAAAACAATCCAAGTCAATGTGATAGCCAGGGTACTATCAAGCTTGAAAAATCATGTCAATATACTGACAATTCAAGAAAAGCGTGCCTTTATCAAATTATTGGTACAAAAAATTGTTTGGCATGAAAATGACTTGCATATTTTTATTGATAGCCAATAGGAAGGTCATCCAAAGGCGCAAACTTTCCCTTTGGATGGTGGCGCATTTCCATTGTTAATTGCTTTGGCTGGTTTGTTGGTATTGGGAGGCGTGGGAAGCATTTCTTCTTCTTTGTTGGCCACATTGATCGTATTGGGTGTTGTGGTTTTTGGCGTGGTCATGACGCTGGTTATTTCTTGGATATTCTCCCGAACCATTTTACCCGGAGAAGCCTCTTCCTTTGCTTTGGAATTGCCTCCCTATCGCAAACCCCAATGGGGTAGAATCATTGTACGTTCTGTTTTTGATCGCACCTTGTTTGTCCTGCGGCGGGCGGTCATTATGGCCATTCCTGCCGGGGCAGCCACTTGGCTTTTGGCCAATATTCAAGTGAATGGCACCAGCTTATTGACTCACTTTGCCCATTGGCTGAATCCCATTGGTTCTTTTCTGGGGTTGGATGGTTTCATCTTGGCTGCCTTTATCCTGGCCTTGCCGGCCAATGAGATTGTTTTACCCATTTTAATCATGGGGTACTTGTCCGCTGGATCCATGACTGAATTGGGTAGTTTGCAAGGATTGTATCAATTGCTTGTGGTGGAACACAATTGGACCTGGGTCACTGTGGTTTGTATGATGTTGTTTTCCCTCTTGCACTATCCCTGCGGCACCACTTTGCTAACCATTTGGAAAGAATCCGGTGGTTTTCGTTGGGCAATGGTGGGGGCATTGGTTCCCTTGGGCGTGGCTTGCTTGGTTTGTATGCTGGTGAGCCAAACAGCCAGATTATTAGGATGGTGATAAACATAGGGTTGTAAATCATAAGATAAGAATAAAAAGGGGAGTCACAAACCAAAGGGACTGGTTTGTGACTTTTTATAAGCATATGAGGATAGAGGGTGTTTCTATGGATAGGGAATTGATTGGGGCAAGGGAATCATGTTTATACAGTATTATATTGGCTGACCCTTTAAAATATGCTTTGGTTTTGCATTTTATTAGACCATGTTTGGGATAAGGGGCAGGCTTGTTTTAGCTTTTGGCTTTCCTGGGTTTTGGGGGAAGCATGTTTATCCATTCTATTGTTTCGGGATGAATGGGAACTGGCAAATTTTCATCAATGCTTTGAAGGCAGAGAATAGCATTGCATTGCTGTGAAAACTTGGGTTTGTATATTTCCTGCGCAGCATTTGCCTGGAATTGTTTCTTTTTAAGGGCCGTGTTACAATAACAAGTAGAAATGATTCATGCTATAGTCATGAGTCATATTGATAATCTAAATTGGGGGAGAGGATGCGATTTGGATTTGGAGCATATTTTGTATGCTACCGGATTAATTGGCATAGCAGTTTGTCTGGTCATCATCTCCCTACAAAGGCCCAGCCGGGTGCAAACCATTGTCCAATTATTGATGGTTAGCATTGGGGTCATGATGTTGGGACGTTGGTTCCGCATCAACAGTTCCACAGTAGAAGCATTGATTATTTGTAAAAAATTAGTATACCTAGGAAATTGTTGGATATATTTTCTGTTATTCTTATTTTACTTGCATTATTTTCAAATTAATCTTTCCAAACGGATTATCATTCCCTTGGTTTTATTGAGCAGTGGGTTGACCATTGCTACTTTTACCATTGAGCAGCATCCATTTTTCTATCAATCCTATCACTATATGTTGGTTAACGGAGTATTACAAGAAGTAACAACATATGGAGTTTTACATACAGTTTATATGTTGCAGGCTCTTGGCTATTGTCTGGCAATGCTCATCATCAATTTGTGTTATATTTTCAAGAGGAATGAAAGAAAAAACAAAGAGCCTTTGCTATTATTCATTGCCATTCTACTTCCTACTTTTTTGCATCTACTCCTTTGGATGGGGGCTGAAGCTGCTGCCAATTATGAGTTATGCGCCTATGTGATTTCCGGTTTACTATTGCTATATGTGTTTAAAAAATCTAGCATTTTAAATATTTACGAATCAGCGGCTGATACTGTGTTAGCTTCCATACAAGATGGCTTGATTTTAACAAATGCGCAATTTATGTTTCAGAATGCCAATACAGTGGCTTTACAGATTTTCCCTGAGTTGCAGAAAATAAAAAAAAATAGTCAGCCATTACAAGAAATTTCTGAATCATTGCAAAAAATCATATCCCAGGAAGATTATAGTGTGATTCAATATCATGATCGTATTTATAAACCGTCAGTCAAGGTTCTACAAAAAAATGAAACCATATCAGGGTACTTACTATGGCTTTCGGATATGACGGATAGTGTGGCCCGTCAAGATGCCCAACGTTTGAATGAAGCACGTTTACGAACCATTTATGAGCAAATTGATGATGTGGTATTTGAATGGGATTTGGATAAGAATTCCATTCATTATTCCCCTCTGTTTGCCAAACGGTATGGATATTTACCTGTTGATAAAAGATCTTCTATTCATAATTATAGCGGATACATTCATCCAGAAGATTTCCCCAAGGTGAAGAGCACCCAAGAAGCAATGAAACAGGGAGCTCCCTTTACGGATATTGAGTATCGATTAAAAAAGTATACCCATGATGGAATGATATATGTTTGGTGCCGGGTACGGGCGAAATCAATTTTTGACCAACAGGGAACCCCTTATTTGGTGATTGGTACAATTTCTGATATTGATGACCAAAAAAAGAAGCTTACAGCCCTGGAAGAACAAGTCCAAAGCGATCCTCTTACTGGTTTATTGAATAAACGCAGTGTGCTGGCACAGATTGAGGAGCAGCTTAACCCACAAGGGCATCATAAAAAGCATGCAATTTTGATTCTTGATATTGATAATTTCCGCCAGCTGAATGAACAGTTGGGGCATTTGGATGCAGATATCATTCTTCAGGAAATTGCCAGAAGAATCCAACAGTATTTTCAAGAAAGCGGGGATATTTGCGGACGTTTTGGCGGGGATGAATTTATTATTTATCTTGATCAAGTAACTTCAGAAGAAGCATTGGAAAAGCAGCTGACAGCTTTTATGGAAATCCTTGCCAAACCTCATAGGGTGCAGGAAAAAAGTCAGGCGGTTTTTTGTACCATTGGAGTTGCGCTATATCCTATGCATGGAGAAGACTTGACCAACCTGTTTCAGCATGCTGATAAAGCCCTTTACCAAGCAAAAGGAAATGGTAAAAATCGCTTTACCTGGAATATCAAATAGAAAGCATAGAGGTATAAAGTAGGGTGGTGAAGGGAAAACAAAAAGGAGTTGGGAATAAGGGAGCTGTTATACAATGGATATCCAGCAAAAAGGTTCTAAGTGTTGGCTAAAAAGATAACAATTCTATTCTAGGTATATTTATTATTGAAATGGCGAATATTCTTTATTGCATCAAAATCAATTGATAAATAGAAGTAGCTGGGAAATAGAAAATCCATGACTATTCTATGTGTATATATGGATTGAGATAGTTCTATTGTTTTCTATGTTGTTCTATCCTTTAAAAATAGAACAACTATAAAAATGAGTCTGATTGGTTTTTCGCTCACCATGGCATAACAATATGGTATAATAAAAAATAAAGGGGGTTATAACATGACCAAATATGTGCCTAAAGAAAAAATGAGTAAAAAAGCGCAAAAGGAAAGAAACAAAGCAAAACGGGTTACTTGGGGTCCATTGAATCCTGTGACCAGGAAACCCCAAAATCCAAAGGCTTATCAGCGGAAAAAGGTTCGGCGCGAAGATATTGTTTTCGATGCCGAACCTTTTTTTATGGATACATATGGAGTAAGCGGAAAACAAGAAAGGAAAGCCCTGGGGATAAAAAGAACGGGCATTTCATTTTGACCATAAGGCCATGAATCTGGCAGTGTATACAAGCAAGTGGTTACAGCTTTTTGATAAAACATATGATTCGATTGGCTTCTCTAAATCCTGCATGTAATGAAAAGTGTAGTTAAATAGTAATAATTGGTAAATTCTTTATATCCTTGCAAAGCTGCCCATGTTTCACATTCTTTTAGCAGCGCTTTGGCATCGCTATGATTTCTATACGTTTCTTTTACAAATATACCTTCCAAATAGCCACTGGTACTACTTGCACTGTCTTCCACATCATCATGCCTCAATTTACATTGAGCAAATCCAAGGGGCCGCTCCTTTTCATACATAAGGAAAGAGACTGCATTTCTTTTGGCAAGAGTATCGGCAAATTCATTTTCTAAATCTTCACAGGTATGATTTGACCACATGAAATGTGCTAACTTTGCTACAAGGGAAAAATCTTTTTCAGTTGCGTTACGAATCATATCCTAATTTCTTTCTTAAAAAATTTAAATTGCTCATGATAAGATCCTTAATCCGCCAAATTTGAAAAATCACAATGAAACTGCACGGGAATTTGGCTCTGCCTGTAACAAAGGTATTATACTTCCTTGGGATAAAGGGGCAAGAAAAAATTTAGATCCTTAACGCAGGCAATGCAAGCAAGAAAAACAAAACAATCTAGGGAAATTTGAATAAGCATGCTATGCTTGCCTTTTGATAGATTAAGCCTGCTTGCAATGGGATGAGCAAGTTAATTTTGGAAATAGTGTATAGTGTGGTTGTACATTACCCTTGATGCTGAATTTTCATGATTTTACTGGCTTTCATTCTTTGGGATTGCGAAATATAATGTTAAGTGTCCAAGGTATGAATGTGGATGATATAGGAAACCCCGGAACATCCTCCTGGGATAAGCATGGCTGCCAGGATAAATTTTTTTGATGTTAGGAAAATGGAAGTCTGGCTAATCCAGGGCTTTAGAAATTCTTCCATGGCTGGAGAAAGGATAAATAGATGAATAGAATATTGCTTCTTGAAGATGATTTAAGTCTGATTGGCGGTCTTACTTATTTATTTAAAAAACAAGGCTTTGATACAGATGTTGCCCGGACAGTGAAAGAAGCCAATGATATTTGGGTAGATGGCAAATATGATTTGCTGATTCTGGACTTATCATTGCCCGATGGTTCTGGCTTTGCAATATGTCAAAAGGTCCGTCAAGTTTCTAAAGTGCCCATCATTTTTTTGACTGCATCAGACGAGGAAGTCAATATTGTCAAAGGGCTTGATATTGGCGGTGACGATTATATCACAAAGCCTGTAAAATTAGGTGTGCTTTTATCAAGAATGAACGCTGTGCTTAGACGGGCAAAAAATTTTGGAGCAGCAGATGCGGAAATCGTATCCAATGGTATCAAAGTGCTATTGTTGCAAGGACAAGTCTTTCAGCATGGACAGCTTTTGGCCCTGACAACAGCAGAATACCGATTGCTTTGTCTGTTTATGCAAAATCCAAATATCATACTGTCCAAAGAAAGGATTTTGGATAAGCTATGGGATGGAGAAGGGAACTATGTTGACGATAATACGTTGTCAGTGTATATTCGTAGATTGCGCATGAAGATAGAAAACAACCCCAGCGAGCCGCAGATGTTGTTGACCGTCAGGGGTAGGGGGTATAAGTGGCATGTCATTCCTTGCAATGGTTCAAATGAATATTCTCACAAATAAGGACATTAAAAATCTTTTCATTCGGCTATCCTGCATATTGGGTGTCTTTATCTGTTTATCCCAGGGTATTACATGGTTATTGTATGGCATATGGACCCCTGTGGTGCTCTTGCTTTCCTTCATAGCTGCCATGGGCATAGTAGGCGTTTGTTTTTTATATTTTTGGAAGCAAAATCAGGTGTTAGAAAAGGCCATAGGTCAAATTGATCAATATCTTGCAGGACATAGGGATGTACGTATTGCGTGTGACCGAGAGGGAAGCTTGTATAAGCTATTTCATGCAGTCAATACATTGGCAGCTATATTGAATGCCCAGGCCACAAATGAACAGAAAGTGAAAGAGTTTTTGAAAGGCACCATATCAGATATTTCTCACCAAATCAAAACCCCCCTTGCTTCCCTCAATATTTACAATGGGCTTTTGCAGGATCACATTGAGGATATAGCGGCCATGCGGGAATTTGCAGCAATGTCGGAACAAGAGCTTGATAGAATCGAAATGCTTGTCCAAAATCTCTTGAAGATTACAAAATTGGATGCTGGTTCTATTGTCATAGAAAGGGCTCCTGAAAATATCGCTGGGATGATGCACCTCATCCTGCAATCCTTTGTATTTCGTGCCAAACAAGAGCAGAAAACAATCACTTTGTTGGGGGCAAAAAATGTTGCACTTTTTTGTGACAAGGATTGGATGATGGAGGCTATGAGCAATCTTGTTAAGAATGCCCTTGACCATACCAAACCAGGCTGTCACATCACCATAGAGTGGAAAAGGCTTTTAGCAGTTACCCAGATAACAATAATGGATAATGGGAGTGGCATTCATCCGGAAGATTTACACCATATTTTCAAGCGCTTCTATCGCAGCCGATTTTCCAAGGATATCCAAGGGATTGGCCTGGGGTTGCCACTGGCAAAGGCCATTGTGGAGGCACATGATGGCAATATTACAGTAGATAGCGTTTTAGGCAAAGGAAGTAAATTCGTGATGAGCTTCCTTAACCTTACTCAATTGTAAGCCAAAATTCATATCAAAGTAAGGAACGAATGATAACCTACCTTTAGATAGAAAGGTGGGATTTATTTTGACTTTATTGCTGTATGATGAAGTATGCATTGTTGCGGGCTGTTCTTTTATGAACCGTATCAATCCCTTAGAAAGAAAGGTTGTGTTAAGACATGAACCTGTTGGAGGTAAATGCCATTTGTAAGACCTATGGCACAGGTGACACGGCAGTTGAGGCGTTAAAGAACATAAGTTTTTCGGTTCCCAAAGGACAATTTGTTGCAGTTGTGGGGGAATCTGGCTCTGGAAAGAGTACATTGCTTAACATGATAGGCGCGCTTGATACGCCTACATCCGGCAAAGTGGTGATAGATAGCAGAGATATATTCACTATGCAAGATGAAGAACTCACCATTTTTCGCCGCAGAAACATTGGCTTTGTTTTTCAGGCCTTTAACTTAATCCCAGAACTCAATATAGAGCAAAATATTACTTTCCCTGTTTTGCTGGATTACAAGAAGCCGGATCAAGCATATGTGGAAGAAATCCTTACTGTGTTGTCTTTGCAGGACAGGCGCAACCATTTGCCCCGCCAGTTATCCGGTGGGCAGCAACAGCGTGTAGCCATAGGCCGGGCTCTTATCACCCGCCCTATGCTCATCCTGGCGGACGAACCCACAGGCAATCTGGATACCCAAAACAGCAGTGAAGTGATTGCCTTGCTGAAAACAGCCTCCAAACGCTATCAACAAACCATTATCATGATAACCCATAACCGAAGCATTGCCTCTACGGCTGACCGGGTATTGCAAGTGTCTGACGGTGTTCTCAGTGATTTGGGGGGATATGCTGAATGAAAAGCTATCTAGGTCTTGTTTCTGCCTATGCCAAAGTACACAAAAAGAAAAACCGGCTCACTGTGATATGTATTGCCATATCTGTGATGCTGGTCACAGCAATTTTTGGTATGGCTGATATGAGCATCAAGGCACAAATCAAGGAGTATATCCGCCAAAATGGGAATTACCATGCCATTATGACGAACATATCTGATAACATAGCCGGGCAAATCCATAACCGTAAAGATGTGCAGGTATCGGGATGGCTGGGGATGGCTGAAGATACAACATATCAGGGAAAAGACCTGATTGTGCAAAGCAGTAACCAGGAATTTGCTGAACAAATGAATCTTGTGGTCACAGAAGGCACTTATCCGGTATCTACGCAGGAGGCCTTGCTGGACAAGCAGGGGCTTAAGCAATTTGGCCTTTCCATTGGAAATTGGATAGAGATTGCTTTCAGTGATGGGCAAATCCGGCAGTACAAGATTACCGGAACATACGGGGATTTTTCCAGTTTAAAAGGAACGGATGCCCATGGTTTGCTACTCTCAGTGGAGGGTATGCGTGCGCTTCCAGCTGACCTATATCAGGAATATTATTATATTCAATTTAAAAATGGCGTAAATATCAATCAGGCGATTTCAGAAATCAAAGTAAACTATGGTTTGGCTGAAAACCAAATTTCTGTCAACAGGATGCTTCTTGGCCTGATGGGACAATCGGATGACAGTGCAATGCTGCAAGTTTACCTCACTGCAGGTATTTTATTTATCCTTGTTATGATGGCTGGTATCTTTATGATAGCCAGCAGCTTTAACATGAGTATATTGGAACGGACGCAATTTTTTGGTCTTTTGCGTTGTCTTGGGGCCACGAAAAAGCAGATCAAACGGTATATCCGGCTGGAGGGGTTACAGTATTGTTTGAAAGGAATTCCTCTGGGACTCTTGGCTGGATGCGTGGTGTTATGGGTGGCGATTTTTTCTTTGAATACATTGAATTTACAGGATCTTCCCCCCATGCCGTTTCAAATCAGCTGGCCTGGTATGGCCGCTGGGGCGGCCATTGGTTTTTTGGTGGTCATGATTGCTGCCAGATCCCCGGCTAAACATGCGGCAAAGGTATCTCCTCAAGCTGCTGTGACGGGAAATCTCAATCATACGAATCACCAGAAAGTGGGCAAGGCGTCAAATACAAAGCTATTTCATGTGGATACAGCCATGGGACTTTGCCACGCTTTTTCCAATCAAAAGGGCATGGTATTGATTACCGGTTCCTTTGCCATAAGCATTATCCTATTTTTGTGCTTTACAGTGTTGATTACCTTTATGCACCATGCCTTAAATCCTTTGAAGCCTTATGCGCCAGATTTATCGATTCAGGGAACCCAGGATTCCGTATTACTTGACCGTTCCCTTATGGAAGAAATCAAGGCACTGCCCCATATGAAGAAAATATATGGCCGGATGTTTTACCCTGATATTCCAGCCCATACGAAACAAGGCGCTGGTACGGTGACATTGATTTCTTACGATGAACCGCAATTTCAGTGGGCAGATACAATGCTGGTTGCTGGAAAAATCGATCATGTACAGAAGGGCAATGGCGTGCTGGTTGATTACAAGTATGCCGAAAAATTGAATTGGAAGCTCGGCGATACCATTACCCTTACCATGGCAGGAAAATCGCATGATGTACAAGTGGCTGGGATTATTTCCGATATGCCCTTTCATGCAGAAGATGGCGGATGGATTATGATTTGCTCTGAAAATACCTTTACTGCGCTGACTGGAATTTCAGATTACAAGATAATTGATATGCAAGTAGAGCAAGATATTGCTGATCAAGTGAGAAGCCTTCTTTCGCCGGAAATGAAGTTGCTCGATATGCAGCAGCGCAACAGTGAAATCCGCGCAGGCTACTATGCCATGGCAGTATTCATTTATGGATTTTTGATGGTAATTGCGCTGATCGCTCTGATTAACATTATCAATACAATCAATGCAAGTGTATCCAGCCGCATGGGCCACTATGGAGTGATGCGGGCAGTGGGCATGTCCGGCAAGCAACTAAAAAGGGTGGTCAGAGCTGAGGCTACTGCTTATGCAATCACAGGCAGTATTGTCGGAGGAATTTTAGGACTGCTGCTGCATCGTTACTTCTTTGGGATTTTGGTTACCTCCAACTGGGGACAACTTTGGCAGCCGCCATTCATAGTTGTGATGGTTACGATTTCTGCAGCAATCCTTACAACATGGATTGCAGTGATTGTGCAATCCAAGAAAATTGAAAAAATGAGTATTGTGAATGTGGTGAATGCAGAGTAAAATAGGCAAATCGTAATGCTTCAATAAAAAAAGCCAGTCCCTGTACAAAGACGGCAATATTGACTATAGCGTCGCAAATCTACAAAACATAGTGTTCGCGTGGATTTGCGGCACTTTTATTTTTAACTTTATAGCAAAGGATTGAAGGCAGCCTTTCAAAAAGCAGATTTTTCAATTTTGATCCAGTGACGGAAGAGGAAAAATGACTGTGATAGAGCATTCCCGCCTGTTGAATATTTTTTAATGGTTTGTTTGCAGGCGATTGGGGCAGCTAACAACAAGTCGGTTTTCTAATGGTAAAAAAGGAAAAGTGCATATATGTATGCACTGCTTACCATAAGCCAGTAATGGATTTTTTATTTGGGAGCGCTTATCGGGGCATAACTGAAGCCACAGCACATATTGTATGACTTGTGGCAGTAAATGTTTGTCCTGTAACATCATCATATAGATCAATGTTATCAAAACCAGCGTTTAGCAATTCATTCTTCAATGTCTCGGCGCTATATATTTGATTCCACATATTGTAGCATTGGCAGTCATTCTCTGATACAATTACATATTGCTCAAGATAGTTTGCTGTTTTTGGATAATAGAAATTGCTCTGAATACATAAATGAGGATATGGAGCCCAAAATCCTTGGGCATGATATTGCACTGTACGCCCTTCGGAAAATTCCTCCAATGTATGTTGTGTAAACCCGTCCAGAATCAATTTTCCCTTTGGTTGTAGCGCTTTTTTAATCTTAGACAATAAGATTTGTCTTTCATGGGGTGACAGTACACCAAAATCACAGTAAATCAGGGTAACAATATCAAAAGCATTTTCAAAATCAATTTCAAGATAGTTTTGATAGGAATAATTAATAGGTAACTTTTGGGATGCTGCGCTTTTGATGGCATAATCTATGGAACGCTTTGAAAAATCGATGCCAGTGACGTGAAATCCGGATTTGTAAAATAGCTCTGCATAAATGCCTGGGCCACAACCCAAATCAAGCAATTTTGGCGAATCATTATTCAGAAAATGATTCGCTATCCACGTCACAGAATTTAGAATAGTATCATATTTTCTTGATGCTGCTTCTACATCAACAGCCAAATGCGCTTCTAACATACCCTTTGATATATGCACATCATCCCAAAACAAAGCTGTGCTCTTTTGATATAAATCTGGCTTTTTCCTTATATAGTCCAATAACTTTTTATATGTCATGCTATCCTTCCTGTTCGAGCAATGCATTCACCTTTTTCACCAAAAGTAAGTATACCATCAGCTTAACCCAAGGCATATCTTTTGTCAATCTGCCTTATAATTCCTTATCTCTCTTTATCAATCCGGGCGGGATTTGGAAAATATTTGGTTAGGAATTAACAAAAAACACAGCTGGGAAAAAGTCTTTACCACTATCTTATGATAAGCCATCATAATCTTCTTACAAATTACAGCTTTTCAGTCTGATGAAACGGAATTACCAACAACAATGATGCTCATTGTATATGGGATAATACAATCACATCAGAATCTTTTTGGACATTAAAAACTGCATTATCTGTAACAGCAATTTTATCAGAAAAATCGATCTGATAGCCCAAATTACTTGCATATCCACATACACTTGCAACAACTTTTTTGTTTTTAACAAATATGAGGTGAACCATGCCTTCACTTACAGTTTCCTGGATAGAATTGCTTTTAATTCCTATTGTGTTTTCAATTTCATCCTTGCTAGTGTAGGGGGCAAATGTATACACAGTATCCCAAGCAAAAGGTACAATTTGATTAAGCTCCACACTTTTAGAAGTGATTGAAGTTACAGACTGCTGTAGTTTGAAATTGTTGATTAAAACAAACGGATTTCCAATCACTATGTACGCCATGAGCAATATCAATACAGCTGCAATTATACTGAGTATTACTTTTTTCCTTTTCATTTTCATCTCCTTCAATTCCAGCTAATATGTTTGTTAAAGTTTCAATCCAAGGGATGCCATTAAGTGCATAGATTTTTTACTTCAATTGTAAAAATACGTTGTTGTAATCAATAGCTATTTTTTAAGTTACTTTTTATTGTTCCTGCTAGGAATGCAAGTCTCGCCGGGAAAGTTCACTGGCATAAACTTGGCCCAGCGTTTCGGCATACTGTTGGATCCATGTGGAAAGTTTTGTTTGTCCTGCGGGTGAAGCATCTTTTACAGCCAAACGGTTTTCCATTAAGCCAATGATTTCTTCTTTGGTTAACATCACATCATGGTGTAATAAGCCTACGCATTTTGTCACAGCATAGCCCAGAAATTTAGGCACAGAAATAAGGGGTCGGGGTTTGCCAATGGCTTTCCCCAAGATGGTAAAAAGCTCTTTGAAAGTATAGGTTTCTGGTCCTATGGCTTGGATAATGACATTTTCTTGATCCTCCCGTTGGGCTTCCTGGAGAGCCAGCTCGGCAAAATCCTGTACATGGATGGGTTGTAAACAATAGGAGCCGTCACCAAAATATCCTACAAAGGGAAAATGGCGCATGGCCCAGTCCATGTTGTTTAACAAAATGCTTTCTGCCGGGGTTTCTCCAAACAATACTGCTGGACGTAAAATGGAATGGGGTAGTTCATTTTTTTCCAATTCTTTTTCCAGTAGGGCTTTGCCTTGGAAATAGGGCAGAGGGCTTGTTTCATCGGGTTTTGTAATGCTAACATGGACAATGCGTTTGAGCCCAGCTGTTTTGGCAGCATGAAAGAGGATACAGGTATGTTCTACAGCTTCTTGATGGGTAAAATGCGTATGATCAAAGCGAACCCAATAGGTATTGATCAACACATCGCAGGTCTTAAGGCTCTCCACCAGGGCTGTTGGATTCTGCCAGGACAGAGGGGCGATGGGCAATTGTAATGGATTGGGACGTGAAATGGAATTGGTTAGGCAAAGTACTTCATGCCCTTGTTGTAAGGCGCTTTGGGCAATGTAACGTCCACTATATCCCAGTGCTCCTGTGATTGCTAGTTTCATTGTAACCTCCTAGTCTAGTCAACAAGATAATTTGATTGTTGATAGCAATTTTTTAAAATATCTCGTTCTTCCTGCTTGTTCATGTCCAGCTTTACAAAGGAGATTCTGTTTTGTTGCAAGAATCAATGTCTCATATTGATATTCTTTTGCTGGAATGAACCCAAATCTAGGATAAAAATCGAGAACCGTATCATTGACAAATAAATAGATGCAGTCATTCCCAATCGGAGAGAATTTCCATCAGTTTTCGAGAAAGTCCCTATTTTCTATATGGCGTATTGTCATAATCGTACTGATTTGAATGTATCACTTGGACGTACCCTTCCAAATGGTGTCAATTATATTACCAGAAGCATTGGCAATAACCTTTCCTTTTTCTCCACAAATGTATAAGGGATATACTGATCCGTCCAAAACCCATTTTTACAGCAGTTTTCAAAGACAAATCAAAAACTTTCACCGCTAAAGTCTGTAAAGCTACGCGCAACATAGTGTTGTTCTTTATCTGGTTCTTTAATAAAATATTCCATATTCTATATTGCCTTCCTCAAAATTGGTATTTGAGGCATTACGTCTTTGCCTAAGGCGATTAATCGCTAATTAGTTTTCTTTTATTCTAATATCTTCCTGTATAAATAGCAACGGATCGCATTGGGTCATAACTTCAGGTCACTTTAGCATAAGCGGTTTTATTTAGGTACTATTGTATCCTTTGCAGATGAGACGGAGTACAGCGAAAAACAGTATTCATGGATTCTTCGACTGGTAAGGGGTTACATCTTCGCTAAATTATTTATACTTTTTATAATAAATTTAATTCTCAAAAAATACAAATAATTATATTTTTACGGTATAATGGTTGTATGATTTGGGGCGGAAAACTTTAGCAATAAAGGATATGCCTTTCTGATTTATCCTGTTGTTTTGTGCAAACAGACGATTCATCATAAGATGGGAAGGGAGACTGGCATGGAATTACAAGAAGTCTTGGAAAAAAGGCAGAGCATTCGGCATTATAAGGAAGGGGATGTCCCCCGAGAGGATATTCTAAAAATGATCCAAGCAGCTGGCACTGCTCCGTCGGGTAAAAATATTCAGAATTGGCATTTTGTTGTGATTAAAGACCGGACGTTAATGCAAAAAGTTGCTGATACCATTGTGGCGAAAAATGAAGAAATTGCCCGGGTTATGGATAAAAAGGATGAGGAAAAGGGCAAACGGTTTCGAAAATTTGTGCAGAATCTAACATTATTTTTCCTAAGAGCCCCTGTATTGGTGATTGTGTATACCACCACTTATTTTCCTTCTGGGTACCATGAATTGGTGTTTGCCGACTATCCGGAGGATATTCGAAATGATATTACGTATCTAAGGAATCCAGGTATGCAAAGCCTAGGGGCTGCTTTAGAGAACTTTACCTTAAAAGCCGTGGATTTGGGCTATGGCAGTTGTTGGCTAACCAGTGCCAATTATGCTGCTCAGGAAATCCAGGCTTTGTTAAAACAAGAGATTGGGTTTGTAAAACAAGATTATTACATGGGGGCTATGCTGGCTTTGGGAGTCCCAAAGGAGAATGCCAAAAGTCCCAAGAAAAAACCTTTGGAAGAGATTTATACTTTTGTGGAGTGATAGCTGACTGGGTGCAAGCGGCTAAACAATGACTTTTGAACATGCAAGCAATATAGTGAAACAAATAAGAAAAAATAAGAAGCCACAAATCGTAAGAATCATATTTGTGGCTTTTATGGTTTAAACATAACAAAATGGACGAAAACATCCATTATTTTGGGTTATGTGGGATTTCGCCGTGTGTTTCTTCAAATTCCATAATGCATTTGCGGATGAGATATAGAATTTGTCTGTTGGCAGAACGTCCTTCATACTTACAAATATAATGAAGCTTATGGTGTATTTCTGGATCAATGAACAGACCTAAATGTTTATTCTTCATCATTATCCCTCTCTTACGATTATACTTGATAAAGTATTTCTTGAGTATATTTTAAGTAAATAATCGTTTATAATGTATTTAATGTACTTAATTTAAGTACATTAATTTTTTTGAGAAAGGGTGTTTCAACATGAGCACAAAGACCCTTCCTTGGAATGGATCTTATCAGGCTGTTTTTCTTTTGTTTCCCCAACGTATTGAGGATTTATGCAGACCTCATTGTATGAAATACCTGAAACCTTTTTGTATAGAGAAGACAATACAATTGAATCAAATGGATTATGAAAATTTTATTACGGATTTTTGTGTGGAACGTTGGTTTATTGAACAATATGCTCATTTGTGTTATGTGGATGAGGTCACAGGAATATGGCATTGTTTATTGATCCAACAGGAAAGGAAGAAAAATGGGATATTGGTTCAGTCAGATGGTTGTTCTTTTCCCAAACATGCTGGATATTTTGAGTGGAAAGGGGAGAATGACATATATTGTGAAGAAGTGCCAGCATAGGGATATGTAGAAGGAGAACCAAACATAGGAAAGAGTCGTGGTTTTTACATTGATGCTATGTTGGGGATGATAAAAAGGATGAAACTGTATGCTAGGTGAATCCGTATCCAATGGTTTGATCTTTACTTCTCATATACAAAAGAAAACTTCCCACCTTATTTATACAATACATCCTGGTAGCAAAGCCCAAGGATTCGTTCCTACTAGGGAACGAATCCTATAATAACCGCCATATTGAACCATAGCCAGGCTTTATTGTTTTGCTTCGAATTCTTTCATAAAGGCAACCAGTTTTTCTACACCTTCCAAAGGCATAGCATTGTAAATGGAGGCCCTCATGCCGCCCACTGTACGATGTCCTTTGATATTCACAAAGCCATTGGCTTCAGCTTCTTTGATGAAGTTTTTATCCAACTCTTCATTGCCAGTGATAAAAGGAACATTCATGAGGGAGCGATCTGCGCCCTTGACAGTTGCTTTGAACAAAGCTGAGCTGTCGAGATAATCATACAGAATGCTTGCTTTTTTGCGGTTATGTTCCGCCATTTTTTCCAAACCGCCCATTTCATTTTTAATCCATTCTAACACCAATTTGCAAATATAGATGGCATAGGTGGGGGGGGTATTATACATGGAATCATTATCCGCATGGGTTTTATAATTAAACATAGTAGGCGTATTCTCCCGGGCATGACCTATGAAATCCTCCCGTAGGATGACCACAGTTAATCCAGCTGGCCCCATATTTTTCTGGGCTCCTGCATAAATTAAGGCGAATTTGGATACATCCACAGGTTCGGAAAGAATGCAAGAGGACATGTCAGCAATCAAAGGTACATTGCCTGTTTCCGGCAATACCGGATATTTGGTGCCATAGATGGTGTTGTTATAGCAAATATGGAAATAGTCCGCTTCTTTGTCAAAGGTAGCTGGATCCAACTGGGGGATATAGGAATAGGCCTTATCTTCGCTAGAAGCGATTACATTGCATTGGCCGTATCGTTTTCCCTCCTGATAAGCCTTTTTAGCCCATTGGCCGGTGAGCACATAATCCGCTTTCCCTGAACCATTCATAAGGTTTAACGGAATCATAGCGAATTGAGAGGAAGCTCCTCCTTGTAAAAACAAAACCTTATAGTTGGCTGGTATATGCATGAGCTCCCGAAACAAGGCCTCGCAATCATTGATGATGGTGCCAAATACTTTGGAACGATGGCTCATCTCCATGACAGATTGACCACTGCCTTGATAATCGAGCATTTCATTGGCTGCTTTTTGGAGAACAGGCTCTGGAAGGACCGATGGTCCAGCAGAAAAATTAAAAACTCTTGCCATACATTGAAACCCCTTTCAAATTGGTCTATCCAATTAGTATACACCATCTTTAGGAAAATGGATGAAGAAAAATAAAATTCCAATGGGCATGATGGTTTTGTATGATAATAATTTTATTATTTATCTCAATATCCTGGTGTGCTTGCCAATGATCATTTGTTTTGCATATCAATTGATTATGGCAATTGTTTGGATGACTGTGTTGTATTCTTTTTTTATTGTTTGAAAGTCTGCCAAAGCTGCTTGTAATTCGGTTTGGCGCAGATGGGACACCATTTGCGTACATGCTTGATACAAATTGTCAAAACTTAAATTTGCTGCAATGCCTTTTAATGTATGAGCAGTTCTTTCCATATTGTCATAATCCAACACTTCTACGGCAGTACAAAGAGATTCAAAGGTCTTGTCCTGGGGAAATTTTAGAATAAAACGTTCCAATAAGGCTGTATTGCCAGAAAACCGTTCTAACAATGTTTTTGTATCAATATTCAATTGTTCCAGTGCTTCTAATAATTTCATATTTACTTCCCCCTTATGTTACAGGTTTTTGGATTGTGTCAGCTACAATAAAAAACATTTCCTTTGGTAAACAAAAGGCTTGCTCATACAATAAGAATGTAGACATTGTATCCCTATCCTGTTTTTGTTTATCTGAGATAACTGTTGTCACAAGAATGATTTTACCTTTTCAAATACAATCATTCTATGCCTCAAAATAATCGGCTGTCAATATGGGGAGAATTCACCAGAATCAGAAATATTCCTGCCCTATGTTTTCAAGGGTTGCAAAGGTTGTTTTATTGTGTAAACTCAGCTTTGTTTTGAGGGACCTTGATGGTGTTGCTGATAATCTTTTCTTGTAAGGTTTTTAGCTCAGTCATAAGATGTTCATCCATATGCCCGTGACTTGGGGCAAGACGAATGCCCCCTTCCTTTAATCCCAGACTATAGTTTTTTCCTCCAATGGGTTTGTTTTTTAGATAGTCCTTGGTGATTTGTTCCAAAGCAAGCCCAGTATTTTTCATCACAGATGTTAACACCTGATCCGGGGCCAGGTAATTTTGATCCAAATCCACACCAATCACCCAATGATTCAGCTCTCTGGCTGCAGCAATGACTCCCAGGCCACATTGTCCTGCTGCTTGGAAAATGACGTCCGCACCAGCAGTGTATTGTTGTTTAGCCACTTCTTGGCCTTTGGTTTCATCCGAATAAGTGTCAGTGTAATTGGTCAAGATGGTAATTTGCGGGTTGGCATATTGGGCGCCTGCTTTGTAACCATACTCAAACTGTTGGATGGCTGCTTCTGCTTTGCCTCCAATAAACCCAATGATATTGGTTTGGGACGTTTTTGCCGCAGCATAACCCGCCAGGTAGGCGCCTTCATGGGAACGGAAGGTTAAACCAGTCAAATTATCCGGGGGATTTGAAAAGGCTTTATCTGTTACAGCAAAAGAAATGTCTGGATATTTCGCCGCTGCTTGGGCAATGACATCTGCTGTACTCATACCATTGCTCCAAATCAAATCTGGCTTTTGGGTCAGTATATTTGTAAGTTCCTGGGAAAATGCTTCTGCCTGCCTGTTTTCATGGTAAGAAATGTTAGCCAACTGAGATAAGGCATTGAGGCCATTCCAGGAAATTTGATTAAAACTATTGTCCAGAACTGCAGAATCATAGGTGAGGAACACAACACGCTTTAGGTTGGCATTCCGCAGTTTTTCCATCCAATCTTCCCAGAAATCATCAGAATGCCCAAATTCCTTAATGGAATTGCCTAGATTGGATACTGTGGATATTGCTGTTAAATCAGAAGAAGATATATAAGCAGGTTCAAACTCATAGGTGGAAGGGGTTTTTTCCCCTTTTAGCTTTTTGGCAAGAATGCGCATATCAATCATGCCAATGGTTTGGGCATTAACAGCAGCTGTACCTTGCCAAAGGGAAGGGTTTGCCACCATGTTTTGCATGTCTTCATCTGAAATATCAATGGAAACCATGGGAATATCAAATCCATTGTCTTGAAGCATACCATGATATGCACCTTTGGCCAATTCGTCCCAAGCCGCCCAAATCCCGTCAGCTTGCATATTTCCTAAGGCTTTTATTTCTTTTGCCACAGTGTCTTGCAGTTGGTCAGCAGGAACCTGGGGATAAATTTCCGCCACAGTTTGAATGAGCCCCTTTTGTTCATATTCTTGGTATACTGCATTGCGTTTGGCAAAGGGGGCGAGGTCCTGATCATACCACACCTTAATTATTTTTGCTGGATGATTGGGGGTTTGGTTTATCAAGGCATCCAATGAAAGCCGAGCTAAGGCAGCATCATTTTGGGCTGTAGCTGTAACGCCTTCCAGGTCTTGCATGATAGTATCAAAGGTAACAATTTGCATGCCCTTATCCCTGGCTGTTTTTAAAAGCTGATAAGCGTATTCTTCTTTGGCATGGGATACAATAAGACCTTGATAGTCGCTGTTGATGGCTTGTTGTAAAGTTTCTTGCATGGTATTGTCATTCCCATTGGTGACAAAGGTATCCACTGTGAAGCCCAACATGTTTCCTTCAGCCACAGCACCTTCCAGATATTGTTGCGTGTGATCATCATTGCTTACATTTCGAATAACCGCAATTTTGGGGGATGTATCCATGGACTGCTTGGTCGTGCAGGCTGTTAAGGTTGTTATTCCCAAAGCTAAGATCAATACCAGGGATACCAATGGTTTTAATTTGTTTTGCATGAACATTCTCCTATGATTCAATTGATTATGGTATTGGTTAGTAGGCATATGATGCTATGCCTACTAAAAAGGTACCATATGGGCAGGGGGTAATATCAGAAGGTATAGCATCCTTTTTTCTACCTATTTTACTATTTTAATAGCATTCTGACTAAAAGTATAGCATCATTACATTGATTTGGGGCAAGCTTTTGTACTGCCTTCACCTTATTCCAACTGACGCTTCAAGATGTGGTGATTACCTTGGATGAAAACAGGGCCTATTGTTTGGATAATTGGGGCAGGGGAATACATGTGCCAGGGATTCCTGCCTGGATATATAGGGGCAGGAGACGCCCAAGCTGGGCATGGTGATGGTTTGCTGCCTCTCTTGTGCCAAGCTGTAGAAATCGCCGACCCTTGCGGCACGGATGGTGGCAAGAGAAGGCGCAGAGGTAGCAAAAGAAGCCTTGGCATCATCCCTGTTTTTTACATATGATAAAATAAACCGGCCTAATGATAGGCCGGATTTTTAAATGATTTGATGGATTCCATCTGTATGCTTTGTGGTTTACCCTGCATGTCTTGTGTTCCCTTGTTGTAACTGGGTAGGAAGAGATACATGATAATCCTTAAGCCAAGCATTGAACTGTATGATGCGTTCCAGAGGATATACATGAAACTCATGGGTCTGATTGGGAACATTGCTTTCCAGCCTTTTCTGGATAAAGGGAACATTGATAAATGGGCGAACCGGGGCATTGGGATCATGTAAAATTTGTAATACTATATCGCGCACTCCTTTTAAATAGGAAGGGTGCTGGGATGTAGGATATCCGCTTTTATGCCGATTGCGGGCATCATCAGGAAGAATATTGGTAAATGCCCGGCGCAATATGCCTTTTTCTATCTGATCAATGGATTTTATCTCCCAAGGTATATTCCAAACATATTCCACCAAGTGGGCATCACTAAAAGGCGCTCGTACCTCAAGGCCAAAGGCCATGCTCATCCGATCTTGGCGTTCCAGCAACACGGGAAGAAAACGGGTGAGATGTAAATAAAAGCTTTCCCGGCGTTTGGCGTCTAAGGGGTTTTCCCCTTCAAGCTGGGGTACTTCAGCCACCCCTTCCTGGTACCATTTCCTGATATATTCTTGAGGCGCTATGCTTTTTATGAGTTCAGGGGTTAACCAAGAGTATATTTCATGGGCGATTTCAATTTGGCCAAAGCTAGCTATCCAAGGAAAGGTAGAAATGTTAAGCAATTCATCCTTGTTATACCATTGATATCCGCCAAATACTTCATCAGCCGATTCTCCGGACAAAGCTACGGTTACATGTTGTTGTTTCATGATTTGAAACAAAAGATACATAGAAGTTTCGATTTGCCCATAAGCTGGATGATCATGAAGATACATGGGTTTCAACAAATTATCCAATAATTCCGGTGAATCTAAAGTGATGGTATGATGGTTGGTACCAAAATATTCAGAAATGCGTTTGACCCAAGGGGCATCTAAGCTTTCATGGATGACACTGGTTACAAAATAACGATTGCTTTCTTTAAAATCAACAGAATATGTAGGCAAAATCTTGCCTTCCTGTTGGAATTTTTGGGCTGCCAAGGCTGTAATACCGCTGGAATCAAGTCCTCCAGATAATAAAGTAGCCACAGGTACATCAGCTTTCAGCTGTTGCGTTACAATATTTTGTAACATGTTTCGGATATGTTCTGCCGTGGTGTTAGCATCCTCAGTATGCGGCTTACTCTGTAAAGACCAATACTGCTGGGTTTGTTCTCCTGCTTGCTGAAAGGTCATGTAGTGACCTGGACGGACTTCGAAAATATGATGAAAAATGCCATAACCTGGGTTGTGCAAAGGAAAATAGTTTAAAATCATAGCCAATCCTTCTGCATCCAATTCCGGTTTCACCAAAGGGTGGGCCAACAAAGCTTTGACCTCTGAGGCGAACAATATGGCACGGCCCCGTTTGGCATAGAAAAGAGGTTTCACCCCCAAGGGATCCCGGGCTAAAAATAATTGTTGCTTCTGCCCATCCCAAAGACCAAAAGCAAAAAAGCCGTTGATATGCTGTACACAATCTTCCTTCCACTCTAAGTAAGCATGGAGCAATACTTCGGTGTCAGATTGGGTCTGAAAACGATGTCCTTTTTGTTCCAGTTCCTTGCGCAAATCCTGAAAATTAAAGATTTCCCCATTGTATGTAAGGGCATAGGTATTCTCTCCTGACTCATAAAGCATTGGTTGGTCTCCCTTTGCTGGATCAATGACAATGAGACGTTGATTGCCCAAAGCAGCTCGGGAAGATAACCAAATTCCTCTGGCATCCGGTCCCCGATGTTGCAGGGTGCTAGTCATACTTTCGATGATTTTTTTTGCAGAGCTTAGATCTTTTTCCCAATCAATCCATCCTGTAATCCCGCTCATGATGTTTCCTCCTAAAGAGTGAATGTTTTTTATATGGAACAAATTTTTTTGATTGTTATCCTTCTTTATATTGCATTATGTCCTGATGGGATTGTAGATATTTATTGTGAAGAGGAAAATGCAGAATCAATAGGCCATAAGGTTATCATGTTTTTATAAACAATCCAATCCTATATTGGGAAGTTGTTAGGATTTTTAAGATGATGAGCTGATGTTGGTGGAGAATAGTGAAGAAGATGCGCTATACAATGAGTCGTAAAAACGCTGGACACAATTAATTCTGGTTGTCCAGGAAAATTTAAAAGCTTTTAAAGCATTGTTCATCTAATGATGTCTTATGCAGGCAAAGGGAAATCGGGGCTTTTATGTTGATGATCATTATCTAGCTTTCAGTTAGCTAGAAGCAATGGGTGGTTTGGAAGATAAACTATGGCTGTTTGCAGAAGCCAGGGAAGTTAATCTAGCCAAGCTACCAGATAAAAATCTTAGCGTTTAAATCATTCGCTATGCTTACCCTAGCAGCAGTTTTTCCTGACTTAAAGGTTTATTTTTGGTAAAGGCATAGGTCGTATTGGGGTTTTAAAAAAATAAAAACATGCTATTTTCTCAGAGCATGATGGTATGAAAAAAGCTAATTTTAAAAAATCAGCTTTTTTTCGTAGAAATATAAGGTCTACGAAAATAAAATAATGGATTTTTATTTAGTATACAAGCAAAAAAGTCCTTAATCAATTCCTTTTTGCGTATTTGTTTGCCTAAATCCTATATATATGTAATTTTTATCCTTATTTTTTGGTAAATGACTCCTGTTATTTTGTAGATTGAACGCTATTTGGGGTCAATTTTATGGTCAAACATCACAACCTACTTACGAAAACACTTTGGCCCTGTGGTAATCCAAGACTTTGTCCTCCCTAGTACCCCTACCTTTTTAAATGCAAAGATATAAGGAAGAATTAAAAAAATTAAAATAATGGATATAAACATAGCCCTATGAATTTGACTTTAAACCAATATGTATTCACCTCTTCTTTACAAAGTCAAAATACATGAAAATCTTCGCTAACAATTGGGGTCAAATATAGGGTCAAAAAAGCTCCTAAGGCCAAGGGATGAGGCCTTAGGAGCTTTTTTTCATAGACCTTATATTTCTACGAAAAATATATATCCAATGAAAGAGTTTCTAAAACCAGTATTGCTTTAAGCGGATTATTTTATACAAAAGCCACAAGGAGAAATGATGAGCAGCGGATACTGTATCACCACCTATAGCATGAAATTATTCGCCAAAAGGCTGGATTGGTTACATGCAACCAAAGTATTGTATAACAAAGTGCAAGCCTTCTACCACGCTATTTTGCTCAAACAAATGGCCTTATTAAAGCTTAGCAATCATCAAGCCTTGCGGGAAATGGAGAAATGGACCATTGGGAGCAAAAAAGGAGAAGAGCCGGTATATCCTTTGCCCTTTGGCCCTATCCCTTTATATTTTCGCCGGGCTGCCATTAATGGGGCCTTAAGTGCTGCCCGCAGTTATGTAGGTAGGTTAAAAACTTGGCAAGAAAAGAAAGATAGATTGGAACAAGAAGGAAAATTATATAAAGCGCCAGTCCCTAAACCAGTGCAGGAATTTCATTGCGCTCCAGTATTTTACAAAGGGCAATATAAAAATTTTACCACAAAAGATATCATATTAAAGCTTTGGACTGGAAACAGCTGGGCCTGGGTGAAACATACATTCCGGGGTAGAGCCCTGCCCCTTGGAGCAGAAAGAATGTCCCCCAGTGTGGTGCTTCATAAAAAAACAGTGCGCTTGCATATTCCAGTGAAAGAAGCTGTGTTGGATGTAAGGCCTGTGAAAGAACGGTTAAAAGAACAAGAAAACATCTGTGCCATTCGGTTTACCAATGGGGATAGTTTTGCCGTATGTTGTGTTTTTTCAGGCAACGGTGGCACACAAGCCACCCGGTTTATTCGGGGTGGGAAACAGTATGTGCATCGTAGTAAAGGCCTACAGAACAAAATACGCAAAAACAGAAAGCTCATGGGCACACACTTTGATTGGAAGGGTTGTAATCAAAAATATTGGCGGCAATTATACAACTTGAGCAATGCCAATGCCCACCGGGTGAGCAAAGAAATCGTAGACTTTTGTGTACAAAACCAAGTGAAAGTGATAACCATGGCCAAGATAGAAGAAGATGCACCGTGGTTTAAGAAAAGAATGGGTGTATATAGTGTTATCTATTTAAGCAAACGGATTATACGATATCTCCAATACAAGGCCTGGAAACAGGGCATTGTGATAACCAGTGTAAACCCCCAATATACAGCGAAAAAATGTGCCCTTTGCCGCAGTGACATCAAAAGACAAGGGAAAGAGTTCAGGTGTCCCCAGGGGCACAAGGGCAATTACGGATTCAATGCTGCCCAAAACATAGGGAAAATGTGCTTCAAGAAATTCGGATATCAAATAGCCCCAAAAGGATCGTAAATCCTGGGAAGTAATTTTCAGGTGGGAATATGTTCTAAAAGAATATATTTCCGGGTAGAATACCGCCATTTTGCGCCAATGAATGTTGGCAAGGTTGTTGGTGTGAATAAAGTTCTGTCATTGTTGGTGGAGTTTGTATTCTGAGTTACGAATTATTTTTACTTTACCTTTATGTTACAAATTTTCTTTTATCTTTCCGGTTACGCTGATATTGCCTTTGGGGTTTTCAAAGATACCATGAAATTTGTTTGTTCTTTGTCTTTTGATTGTCCATGACCTAAAAAGTCAAGCAAGATACATTTAAAATGCTTTACATACAAGGGCATGGGCATTTTAAACATTTTTGAAGAGGCCCTATTCCCATGAAAAAATCAATGCTTCTCCTTACCCCAGTTTCTTATAGAAACATTTTTATTTTGATAAGGGAAAGATACCATATCGTATTCCTACCTTAAAAATTGATCCAATTAGATGAATATCTACCTGACTCAATGGCAAAGGATTTATATTAGGCACAAGTAATGCCATTGTTTTTAGGTTTTTTACTTGGCCTATTTCACCTATCCTAGATAGAGGGATAGGGTAGAAATGTAGTCATCATCATGCGTCTTTTCAGCTGGTCTAATCCATTTATATTGCTGTATGCAAAAAAGACACATTGAACAAAGGTTTTGTTGTGCGCAATGTGTCTTTGTATGGTTCAATCTTTCCAGCCCAGCTGTTTTAGGCGCTCCTCAAGCAGATCTTCTTGATAATCCAATTCTTTTTTCTTTTTTTCTATTTCAATTTGTTTGGTAAGCAAAGTATTGCGGTCAATGGTTTGATTGCGATACTTTGCTTGTTCTTGTTCTTCTTCCAAATCCAACTTATCTTCTTGGGTTTCCAGGGTTCGTTTTTGTTCTAAAAGACCTTCTATGGTATTTTCCATATCCAATGCAGGAGCTAAGGCAATACCTTGTTGACGGATGGTAAGCTTAAGTTGGTCTTCCTTGGCCTCCAGCTCATCTTCTTTTTGTTCTCCTTGTAATTTTTGTTTTTGAAATGATTCTTGGTCCATTTTACCAATGCGATAATCAGCTTTTAAAATGTCCAAATCCAGCTCCATGATTTCCTTTTCTGCTTTGACGCGATAATATTGGTCCAAAAGGTCCTCTTGACTGGAAGTAGGATTGGTGTTATTTGATGCTATGTTTGATTTTGTGGTTTGGGGCAATAAGCTTTCCTCTTTGGCAATGGGTTGGGTCATAGGGGTAGTCGTTTGATTGGAGGAACTGGCATTGCTGCCACATCCTGCAAGAAATGCGGTGACTAAAATCAAGGCCAGCCATCGGTACATTGCACTCATTCCTTTCTATGGTTGTGAATTTTAACAGTATACATGATGCATAGGATATCCTTGTTTTCAAGATATCATGCTTTGCCATAAAGTTTTTATAAACAGCTGTTTTCATGGAAATCTATAATTATATCCAACGTTTCAGTGTGGATATCACTTCCTCCAGTTTGATGGGTTTGACCAGGTAAGCATTGATTCCAGCCTCAGCGGCCAGGGTTTTATCCTCTTCAAAAGCATTGGCAGACATGGCAATAATGGGGATGTTCGGGGCATCTGATCTTGCTAAGGCTCGAATGGCTCGAGATGCCTCTAGGCCGTCTAATACAGGCATACGGATATCCATCAAAATGGCTTGATAAAAACCAATGGGAGCTTGGGTAAATTTTTCAAGAGCAATTTGTCCGTTTTCAGCTGTATGAATGGTAAAGCCATGCATTTCCAATAAGGATTTGGCAATTTCCATATTGAGCTCATTATCTTCCACCAGGAGGATCTGAGATGGTGTATCGTATTTGGGGTACAGTTTTTTCGGTTTTTGATAATGGGTTCTGTTCAGAGATT
>CATZDY010000016.1 GCA_958417755.1 uncultured Peptococcaceae bacterium | reverse complement strand
AGTAAGAATTTCCAAGGATACTGCCATATCCACATTCCGTACTTCAACATAATCGGATACACTCAAGGGAACACTGGAAAAATTCAATATGGCAACAACACCACTTTTCACCATTTTATCAGCTACCATTTGAGCACTACTGGCAGGTACGGTTAAAACTCCTATTTTTACTTCATGTTCTTGAATTACCTTATCCATATCTTCCAAAGGCAAAACAGTCATTTCATTGATTTTTTTACCGATTTTTGTTAAATCATCATCAAAAACACCTACAATATGAAAACCCCTGGCAACTAAATTGGTATTAGTACAAAGTGCGTATCCTAGATTACCAGCACCCGCCAAAACCAAATTCCATCTTCGGTCTAAACCTAAAATCTTTAGCGTATAACGCAATAAATCCTTTACATTATATCCCACACCTCTTGTTCCAAACTCTCCAAAATAAGCCAAATCCTTTCTTACTTGTGCGGGACTTACACCTACACCATCGGCAATCTCCCCGGAAGATACAGTAACAACCCCATTATGATCCAATTTTTCTAAATATCTTGAATAAACGGACATTCGCATGACCGTAGCTTCGGGAACCCTTAGTGTTTTCATCTAGCCCTCCCCCTTTAAAACTATAAAAATAAAGTATCTATAATACTGAAAATTCATTCAAATTAGACATTTTAAATCTAAATACGAAATGTTATTCAATTCACATAATACATATTTATATCATTAGTTGTGTCCATTGTCAAATCATTATGTAGGATAGTTCACAATCCATTTGTTATCATAAGATTATAAAAATTAACGCCACTTGTTTACAACATAAAAACACACCTTTACAAATTATTCTACTAAAAAAGATATCACCATGGATACCAGCATACCCAATATTATACCACTCCATGACATGAATTGATGCATTTTATGTGAAATTGGCAATAATTCTTTCCATACTACATATACCAACATACCGGCACCAAAGCCTAAAAATAATGACAACAAAATGGAATTAACTGTTAGAATCATGCTAATATAAGCACCCAAAGGAATAAATAAGCCAATCAGTATGGGAATCCCTAAGGATAAACATTTTCCTCCCCCTGCTGCTTGAAATAAAGTAGTCAATGTCATCCCTTCGGGAATATTATGGGCCCCAATGGCCAAGGCTAATAAAACACCCAATCCAGGGATAGCTTCAAAACCTGCCCCCATGGCCAATCCCTCCGGAACATTATGTAAGACAATACCAAAGCTCAAAAAACAGGCCATTTTCCAAGGATTCCAGGTAGCATTGTGCAGAAAAGTGGATTTTTTACAAAACAAAACAGGTTTGAATTGATTGCCATGAAAGTGGGGTAGCAAAACATTGAGTCCTATGCCAAATATAATTCCTCCTCCAAAACCTAAAGCCGCATACCCTGTTCCAGCAATCTCTATGGCAGCAGGAATCATATCTAAAAAAACAAGGACAAAACCAATCCCTGCAGCTAATCCCAGCAAAAAAGATAAACTCTTTTGATTATTAAAGCCAGAAAATAGTGAAATTATCCCCCCCACCCCTGTGGCCAATCCGGATAATAAAGACCATATAAAAAAATCCGTCAAATTCTATCACCCTTTTTATCATACCATTTGTTCATTATACACTGTGTCATCAAAACACATGCCTTTAAAGTTACATAAATTTATTCTGAGAAAACTTATAAAGCAGTGGAATAATATTCCACTGCTTTATAAGTTTTCCTTTTCATGTTTCTTGCTATACTTTTTACCACATTCATTCACTTGATTTAGCCACAACCTGAAATGCTTTCTTGGCAGCTGTAATGGTTTGCTCTATCTGTTGTTCTGTATGCGCCAGGGATACAAAAGAAGTTTCAAACTGGGAAGGAGCCAAATAAATGCCTTGTTCCAACATGGCCTTAAAATAACAGGCATATTGCGCTGTATTTGATTGGCATGCTGTGGTATAATCACGTACAGCATTAGGAGTAAAGAAACAACAGAGCATGGAACCGATTTGATGAAAAGTCACTTTGCATCCTGCATCATTTGCTGCCTCAGCCAATCCCTGGGCTAATTTTTTTGCTTTTTCTTCTAAAGCTTCATAAAAACCTTTTTGGGCTAAAATCTTTAGAGTTGCTATACCTGCTGTGACAGCCAAGGGGTTACCAGATAAAGTTCCTGCTTGATATACTGGCCCAGCAGGAGACATCATGGACATGATTTCCTTTTTCCCCCCAAAAGCGCCCACAGGCAATCCGCCACCAATCACTTTTCCCATGCACGTTAAATCCGGTAAAACCTGATAATATTGTTGAGCCCCACCATAAGCCAAGCGAAACCCAGTAATAACCTCGTCAAAAATCAAAAGGGTCTTATAGGTTTCTGTGATACGTCTTAGTCCAGCTAAAAATCCTGGAGCAGGAGGAACCAATCCCATATTACCAGCCACAGGTTCTACAATAACAGCAGCAATACTTTCTCCCTGTTGCTTAAAAATTGTTTCCAAGGATTCTAAATCATTATATGGTGCAATGATGGTATCTGCCACCACTGCTTGGGGCACTCCAGGACTGGTGGGCACTCCTAAAGTCAAGGCGCCGGAACCAGCTTGAATAAGGAGCATATCTCCATGTCCATGATAGCAACCTTCAAATTTGACAATTTTATCCCGTCCTGTATAAGCTCTGGCTAAACGTAAAGCACTCATGGTAGCTTCTGTACCAGAGTTAACCAAACGCACTTGTTCCACTGAAGGCATTGCCTCTATAATCATCTGGGCCAAAGTGGTTTCTAATTCAGTAGGTGCCCCAAAACTGGTACCAGCTGATAAACAGTTTTGCAATGCAGCCACCACTTCAGGATGTAAATGCCCTAAAATAAGAGGTCCCCAAGAACAAACATAATCAATGAATGTATTCCCATCCACATCCACGATTTCCGCACCTTGTCCTTTTTGTATAAACAAAGGATTCAAACCAACAGCCCGAAATGCCCTTACAGGGCTATTCACGCCCCCAGGAATATAACGTTGCGCCTGATTAAAATCATCCACTGAACGTTTTATTTTCATTTATCAATCATACCACCTTTTATTCCTCCACAGGTTCCTCTAAAAAATATTGCATGCTACTTTTTTTGAGTTCTCTGTTGCTAAAAATAATTTCATAGGAATCAATTTCTAAAGTTGCAGCCAAACGCCGGGCAATTTCTTTACATTCTTCTTGGCTTTTTCCATGGACCATGGAAAAAATGCTGTGAGACCACTGGGAACAAGTCTTCCGCTGGTAACAATGGGTTACTTCAGGAAAAGACGCCAATTGCGTTCCCTTCTCCTTCATTTGTTCCCTGGGTACATGCCAGACCACCATGGCATTGGCAACATATCCCACATGTTGATGCTTGATGGTTGCGCCAAATCTTCTGATAATCCCTTTGTCAATAAATTTTTGTATTGTATTTAATAACTCTTCTTCAGAAATCCCCACTTGTTGGGCTATCACCAGAAAAGGGCGTTTGTGTAATGGAAGCCCTTTTTGCATTTCCCGTATAATTTTGATTTCCAAATCAGTAAGCATCATAATCCCTCAGATAAATCAAATTTAACTCGTATTTTAAATATTTCCTCTGCCGGCAATTCAATCAGTGACTGGATCCCTGTATCCTTTTTTATTTGGGCCAAAATCTTCTCAATGGCCTCCCGTCCTGGGGCCAAAAGCGTGAACCACATATTATAACGATGCTCCCGCACATAATTATGGGTAATCCCCGGATAGGCATTGACAATGGAAGCTATTTCATCCATACGTCCTTCTGGTACTTCCATGGCACATAGGGTTCCAGTATACCCCACCTTACGGGAGTCAAATACTGCCCCCAGTCGTCTGATTACCCCTGTATCCAGCAATTTTTGTAAACGAGTAATCACTTCTTCTTCGCTGATACCCAAATGCTGGGCAATCATCCCATAAGGTTCTGGAACCACTGGCAAATCAGCCTGGATACAATCCAACAACTTTTTATCTATTTTATCCAGTTCCATTTCAAACCTCCTTCAAACCTACAATCGAAAGAGGAAATCCAACCCTTTTCCGTCCTAAAATATAGCTTTAGTCTTCACTTGGAATTCAATGTTCCTAAAGGCTTGCTTTCCCTTCCCGATATAAGCACCAAGGCTCTTGGGCCATATAATCATCATAATAATACATTGCTCTGGCCCGACAGCCACCACATATGGTTTGGTGGGGACACTGCCCGCAACCACCACCATAAGCCATGGTACGCAAACGGTTAAATACTGGATTATCACGCCAAATATCCACAAAAGAACTTTCTTTTACATTTCCTGCAGCAATATCCAAATATGCACAAGGCTGCACTTTACCCACAGGGCTAATGATACAATACCCTGTACCAGCCAAACATCCTTTGGTAAACCGGGTATGTATGCCCAGTTCCTTTGCAATACGCATAAATTGTGGCGCACAAGTTGGCTTCAACTCAATATCAACCTGTTGTTGTTTTACCATGATACGGTGTAATAACGATTCATAGCGATCAGCCCGCAAAGATTCTTCTTCAATATGAATGGCTCTTCCTGTGGGTACCAAAAAAAATACATGATGCGCCATGGCGCCAATTTCCACGGCAAAATCTGTGAGCTCTTCCACTTGGTCATAATTCCAATCCATCACTGTGGTATGCACTTGAAAAGGCAAGCCTGCTGACTTACATGCCAACATGCCATCAACTGCAGCTTGCCAACAGCCAGATACCCCCCGAAAATCATCATGACTTTGGGCCGCAACACTATCCAGGCTAATGCCCATGGCCATGGCACCGCATTCTTTTAGCTTTCTTGCCACATCCTGGTCAATCAAAGTACCATTGGTCCCGAATACAGGGCGTAATCCCTGACTTCGAGCATGGGTTACCAATTGATAAATATCCGGACGCATCAAAGGTTCTCCGCCACTAAAAATCATAATTTTAAAACCAGCCTGGGCTATCTGTTCAATCAATACCAATGCTTCTTTGGTTGTTAATTCTTCATCTGCCTTAAGTCCTGCATCTCGATAACAATGCTTACAATGAAGGTTACAAGCATTGGTTGTATTCCATGATACCAACAAAACCTCCACCCCCTTTGACTGGCTTGCATTTCTATTTCATGTATTTATTCTTGCAACCAACGGGCTACATCTTTGGCATGATAGGTAATGAGAATATCAGCCCCAGCCCGTTTCATTCCTGTCAGGGTCTCCAAAACAATCTTACGTTCATCCACCCAACCTTTTTGGGCAGCAGCTTTTACCATGGCATATTCTCCACTGACATTATAAGCAGCCAATGGATAATCGAAATTTTCTTTCATTCTGCGTATGATGTCCATATAAGCCAGGGCAGGCTTTACCATAATAATGTCCGCCCCTTCCTCAATATCCAACCTTGTTTCCCGCACTGCTTCCAAAGCATTGGCTGGATCCATTTGATAAGCTTTGCGATCACCAAACTGAGGTGTAGAACCCGCAGCATCTCGAAAAGGACCATAATATGCAGAAGCATATTTGGCTGAATAGGCCATGATGGGTATGTTTTCATAACCATGTTGATCCAAAGCTCGGCGGATAGCCCCCACCCTGCCATCCATCATATCACTGGGGGCCACCATATCAGCACCAGCTTGGGCATGGGACAGGGCAGTTTTGGCCAATAATTCCAAAGAAGGGTCATTCAATACGCATCCATCTTGAATCAAACCACAATGGCCATGATCTGTATATTCACAAAGACATACATCTGTAATCACCAATAACTGCGGAAAATTTTCTTTTATGGCCCGAATGGCTTTTTGCACAATGCCTTGCTCATCATAAGCCCCAGAACCAACAGCATCTTTATGTTCTGGAATGCCAAAAAGAAGCACAGAGGGAATACCTAAGTCACACACTTCTTTTACTTCTGTCAATAGGGTATCCACGGAAAAATTAAATACCCCAGGCATGGAATCCACAGGCGTTTGAATGTTCTGCCCCCAAATAGCAAATAATGGATACACCAAATCATCCACAGCTAAATTTGTTTCTCTTACCATCCTCCGAATGGGTTCCCCAGCCCGCAAACGTCTGGGACGATAAATGGGAAATCTCATGCTAAGCCTTCCTTTCCAATCTCTTCATCCGTTAAATAACAGGCAGGATCCGAAGCCCAGAAATCATTGAAAACAGCTTCCGCCCGAGCCCGGAAATTGCCGTTACATATATCCAACCATTGACAAATGGCGCATCGACCGGACAATAAATTCCGCCGGTTTTTTAAACCAGCTAAAATAGGATGGGATACATCCGTCCAGATATCTCCAAATTTTCTTTGCCGCACATTCCCAAAGGTATGGTTACGGGTAAATTGATCCGCATGTACATCACCACACCAATCCACTTCCCCAATGGCGATTCCTGTGCGATTGCCTCCATTGCGCCGCAATAATTCTAAAATCTTTTCAGCATGTTCAGGGCTTTCTTTGGCTACTTTCATATACAAATAGATGGCGTCACAATGATTATCCACAGTAAGAACTTCCAATTCTTTTCCCCGTTTATGCAAGGATACTGTTTTATCCATAATCATATCCATGGCTTCCCGGGTTTCTTCAGGAGAAATATCTTCAGCCATCATATCGCTACCTCTTCCGGAATATACCAAATGATAAAAACAAACCCTGGGAATCCCTTCTTCTTCTAATAAATAAAAAATATCTTCTAAATCATTAATATTATGCTTATTGATGGTAAAACGCAATCCCACCCGTTGTTTGACAGCCAAACAATAGCGAATGCCCCTTAATGCTTCCTCAAAGGCCCCCTTTTTTCCTCGAAACATATCGTTTCTTTCACCAATACCATCTATACTAATCCCTGCATACCCTACACCAATTTCTTTTAATTTTTTAGCAGTTGTTTGATCAATCAATGTTCCATTGGTAGAAATGGTAGCCCGGATACCCCTTTTCACTGTATGCATAGCCAATGTAAAAAAATCAGGACGAATCAGTGGTTCTCCCCCTGAAAATAATAACACAGGCACATGAAAAGCAGCCAAATCATCAATAAAGCCCATGGCCTCATCTGTGGTTAGCTCCCCTTCATATGTCCGTGTTTCTGATTCCGAATAACAATGACGACATTTTAAATTACAAGTTCGGGTCATATTCCAAACCACCACCGGGCCTTTCCCTTGGGCAGCCCCATGGCGCTGACCACCAGAAGTTTGGTGATAGCGTAAAGAATCCCCAAAGTTCTCTGACCCGCAAAGCAGCTTGCTAATCCCTATCATGTTTATTCACCGCCTATTTAATCCCAACCATATACCACTTTTTCATCTTGCAAAATAGGATTTTCGAAGAATCCTTTGCCTTCTTCCCCCTAAGATTGAGCACATTGGGAAACAATGGCTTCCACCAATCCGTCAATGGTATATTGAGATGCCACCACATGGACTGGCAAATGAAGTTCCTTGGCCGTATCTGCTGTTATGGGACCAATACAAGCCAATGTCACACCCTTTAATAAATCCGGCAAGGCATCCTCGCCCAATAAACGTACAAAATTTCGTACTGTGGAGGAACTGGTAAAGGTAATCATTTGGATGGCTTTTTTTTGTAACATATCACGCATCATCGTGGCGTCACCTTGGCCTTCCACTGTTTGATAGGCAACCACCTCTTCAACTTGCGCACCTAAGGAAATCAAGGACTCAGGCAATACTTTCCTGGCAATGTCCGCCCGGGGCAATAACACCTGTTGTCCTGGTAATAGTTTGTCCTGTAACCCAGCAATAATTTCTTCCGCCCGATATTCCCCTGGCACATAGTCCACCAATAGACCAAAAGACTCCAATGCTTCCTTGGTTTTAGGTCCAATGGCACATAATTTTCCCTTGATAGCCCTTACATCTCGCCCATTATGTTTCATACGCCGAAAGAAATAGTCTACTCCATTGACACTGGTAAAAATAACCCAATGATAAGTTTCTATCTTTTGGATGGCTTCATCCAAAGGAGCATAATCCTCTGGGTCTGTCACCCGGATGGTGGGAAACTCAACAGGTTCTCCTCCCAAGGTACGAATGGCCTCCGATAAAGCACTGGCTTGTTCCCGGGAACGGGTGACCAAAACCCTTTGGCCAAACAATGGCTTGTTTTCAAACCACTGCAACTTATCACGCAAAGTCACCACTTCACCCACCACAATCACAGCAGGATTTTTGAAATCCGCGGCCAAAGCTTTGCTTACAATATCTTGCAAGGTACCCACCAAAGTACGTTGTTCAGGTCTTGTTCCCCAACGAACCAAAGCCACAGGGGTCTTTTCATCCCGCCCCAAAGAAACCAATTGGGCCACAATTTTCGGTAGGTTTCCCATGCCCATCAGAAACACCAAAGTTCCGCCTATGCCGGCAATACAATCCCAGCGGATATCGCTATCCTCTTTGGTAGGATCTTCATTGCCTGTAATAATGGTTAAAGTGGAAGTCACTCCTCGATGGGTAACAGGAATCCCTGCATAAGCTGGTACAGCCACTGCGGATGTTACACCAGGTACCACCTCAAAAGATATACCCATTTCTTGCAACAACTCTGCTTCTTCCCCACCCCGGCCGAAAACAAAGGGATCTCCTCCTTTTAACCGGGTGACCACCTTGCCTTCTAAAGCTTTATCCGCCAATAAACGGTTGATATCTCCCTGTTTCATAGCATGTTGATCAGGGCTTTTTCCCACATAAATCATTTCAGCATGTTCTGGTGCATAACCCAAAAGCTTTGTGCTTGCCAAGCGATCATAAACCAGCACATCAGCCTTTTGAATGCATTCTAAACCCCGCACAGTAATAAGACCAGGATCCCCAGGACCAGCACCAACCAAATATACGATACCTTTATCCATTGTTATCAAACTCCCTGCGCACTGTATTCAAAATCTCGTCTGCTCCCTGACGCAACATTTCCTCTCCCAGTTTTACACCTACTTCTGCTGGGTTATTCACAGTCCCTTCCTGGGATAAACGCAACAATTGTTTTCCGTCCAACCCCGCTACAACGCCTTCCAAGCATACAAGGTTTTCTTTTACCAAAGCATAAGCTCCGATGGGCACTTGGCAGCCTCCTTCTAACTTACGCATAAAAGCCCGTTCAGCAGTAATAGCTGTTCTGGAGAAAAAATCATCCAATACAGCTATCAAGGAGACTATTTCTTGATTGCTCTCTACAACTTCTATTCCAATGGCACCTTGCCCCACAGCGGGCAAACAAATGGAAAAGGGGAGTACCTGGGTCACACGTTGGGCTAAATCTAGACGATGAATACCCGCATAGGCCAATATGGTTGCATCTATATCAGTTTCATCCAGTTTTCTCAGCCGAGTGATTACATTTCCCCGCATTACTTCCATTTGAAAATCCGGCCTATAATGTAATAATTGTGCTGATCGACGAAGGCTGCTGGTTCCTATTTTTGCTCCTATAGGCAAATCATCCAAAAATAATCCAGTTTTGGAGATTAACACATCTCCCGGATTTTCCCGCTGACAAATGGCTCCAATTGTTAGTCCCTCCGGCAAATCTGTGGGCAAATCTTTCATACTATGCACAGCCATGTCTACCTCGCCCTTTAGCATAGCCAATTCCAATTCTTTGGTAAACAGTCCTTTATCTCCTAACTTCGCCAGAGCGGCATCAAGCAGGTGATCTCCCTTGGTTTTCATGCCTTTGATGATAAATTCTTTCTCAGGATAATGTTTTCGCAATTGCGCAACAACCCATTGGGCTTGCCACATTGCTAATTTACTATCCCGTGTGCCTACAATGATTTCGCGCTTCATAGAGTTCCTCCCTCCTGCTAAGGCCAATTTACAACAATGGTCATTGCGAGATATAAACAATTCTTGTTTTATAACCTATTATTCTATCAAAACCCATTCTTGTTCTCATCATCCGAATAGGACTTTATCCGACCCATTTGGCTTTCAAATCTATTCTATAAAGCTTGCCATTTGATACAAGACTTTTTTTTGTCTTGACCAGATACATCCAAAGCAAACAGATTTTGCAGTACCTCAGCATATAAATGACCTTCTGGTGTCAAGGCATATTCCTTTAACATGGTTACAGGGACATGCATGATTTTATTTACAATGGAATTAGCCAAAGAACCAATTACCTTTTGATCATGTTCAGATAATTCTCCCAACCGATTCAAAGCCCTTTGTAACTCCTGTTGCTTAATTTCTTCACCCCATTTTTTTAATGCCGCAATAATGGGTACAGCAAATTGAGTGGACCACCATTTCATGAATTCACCCAATTCTTCTTCAATGATTCCCTCTGCTTTAATGGCAGCTATTTTTCTTTCAGATAAATGTGCATCCACCACATGCTTTAAATCATCCACATCATATAAACGCACTCCTGGTATTTCATTCACCTGGGGATCGATATCCCGAGGTACGGCAATATCAATTAACATAATTTTTTTATCTGGTTGTTTGCTCATTAAAGCTTTTACATCCTGATACCGAATGACAAAATGAGTGGCAGCTGTACAACTGATAACAATATCCGCTTCTTCCATATACCGCTGCAACTGGTCAAATTTTACGGCTTTACCTCCAAAACGTTCTGCCAAATTTACGGCCCGCTCATAGGAACGATTGGAAACAATAACCCCAGCCACCCCGTTTGCCACCAAATGCAAAGCTGTTAATTCGCTCATTTTGCCGGCACCTAAAATTAAAACAGTCCGATCATGCAATGAACCAAAAATTTGTTTGGCCAATTCCACCGCTGTATAACTAATGGAAACAGAATTTTGGTCAATGCCTGTTTCAGTGCGAACCCTTTTCCCCACAGTTAAGGCTTGTTGAAAAAGAGTGTTGATGACCCGATTGGCAGTACCATTGGCACAGGATATTTGATAGGCTTGCCGCACCTGACCCAAAATTTGAGTTTCTCCCAATACCATGGAATCAAGTCCTGAAATCACCCGAAAAAGATGACGAACAGCATCATACAAAGTGTGAGAATAGGTGTAATTCTTGATTTCAGAAATGTCCACACCAGATTTACGAGAAAGAAATAGACCAATATCCTTCAGCCCTTCGTCCATCTCTCCGGTTGCAGCATAAATCTCAATCCGATTACAGGTGGAGATAATGACACAACCATCAATGGAAGGATAGGCCATCAATCCTTGCAAAGAATCTCCCATCCCATGCTCGGAAAAAGCCAATGTTTCCCTTACCTCCACTGGGGCAGTTCTATGATTTACACCTACCACGACTACTGGCATTGATAATCCGCTCCTTTGCCAAACTAAAATCCCCTTTTCTGATAAGCTGCATGGTTTCTTCATCTAATATACCTGCTAAAAGCCTTCGTCTTTGTTGCTCATCAGAAACTGTGTGCAAAATTTCCTCCCGAATATCCCCCAGTAAATCCACCAAAGGACCAAATTCCGTTCCATACATACATTCTAAAGTTTCCCTCATTTTCCGGGCCAACAAGGGGCTTTTGCCATCCGTAGAAATAGCAATCTGCAACGCTCCTCGGCGCATCACTGCAGGCACAAAAAAATTGCCATTGCTAGGATCATCCACTGCATTTAACAAAAGATTCCTCTCATGACAATCTGCCGCCACTTGTTTGTTCACCATGCTATCCCCGGTGGCTGCAATCACCAAAAAAACACCTTCTAAATATTTTTCGTGATACATATCCTGCCGGTATTCTATATCTTTGGCCTGTACCAAAGGCTGCAATGCCTCCACCAAACAAGGACTTACCACCCTTACTTTCGCGCCACAGGATAGCAAGGAATGAATTTTCCGACAAGCGACTTCGCCACCACCCACAACCAAACAAAGCTTTTTTTCTAAACGTAAAAAAATGGGATAACAATTGGGCACTCCCATCACCCTTTTCCCTTACAATTCTCACCCCAACATGGATGGGATTTTAAAAATGCCTACCATAAATAAAGTCAGCAATCAAAGCCAACACATCTTTGGCCGGTATATTGGGCAACAAAGACAACTGTCCTTTGGCTTTTTGAATATACCGCAAAGCCACATTTTTGGCTTGCTCTAAACCATTTTCTGAAACCAAGGCAATGACTTCTTCTATTTCTTGGTCTGTTTTTTCTTTTTGCGCCACAATCTCCCGGATACGTTCTTTTTTGGGGGATTGTTCCAATGCTAAAATTATAGGCAAAGTTACAATTCCTTGACGCAAATCACTGCCCACAGGTTTGCCTAATTCCTGCTGATCCGCCACAAGGTCCAAAATATCATCTGTAATCTGAAAGGCCATACCAATAAAATGCCCATATCTGCGCAATGGATGATAAATAGAAGGAGGTGCGCCACAAGCCACCGCCCCCAATTGACAACTTGCAGCCAGTAATAGGGCTGTTTTTCGATTGATGCGATAAAAATAATCCTTTAAACTCTGGAACGGATCTTGTACCGTGGCGATTTGTAAGATTTCTCCCTCACACATTTTTACACTGGTATCTGCCAGTACGCCAGGAATCATGGGATTTTTATAGCTGGAAATTAAAATCAGAGATTTTGCCAACAAATAATTGCCCAAATGGGTAGAGATTCGATTGCCCCAGATAGACTTCACCGTAGGACTTCCCCTGCGGGTAACTGCAGAATCCACCACATCATCATGCACCAAAGTGGCCATATGAAATATTTCCAGAGCCACTGCTAAGGGCAATACTTTGTCCAAATCATACTGATAAAATTTAGCACCCAACAAACAATAAGCGGGCCGCAACCTTTTTCCGCCCGCATGAATTAAAAGAGTTGCCGTTTCCATAATAAAAGGATCAGAAGACTGCATAGCAGCCTGTAACTCCTCTTCTACCCGACCTAAATCTTCTGCGATGTCGGCAAACATATCCAGCATCATTGCACCTACTCATTCCAATCCCTTCACAATAGTATAACATGATTTATGCATGGAGAAAAAGAACATGTCATATATCCCGTAAGGATGTACTATACTTCTTCAGCATCTTGGTAAAATCCTCCCCAGTAGGAGAATTCACTCAATATAACCCTAGCACCAATCAACCTTTATCTGACTATTTTTATTTTTCCCACAGACTATTTCATTAGGTTATATTATTTTACCCCATAAATCAATGGTTAACAGCACCAAATCACTGCCTGACTATCCGTAAACAAACTTTTAGACCTAAAATAGATAAAATTGTCATGAGCCCAAGGATATGTTATAATAATGATTACTCGAAAATCCTTGGTTTTTACTTGTTTTTATGATGAAAGTTTTGGGGGTGGATGATGCCTGGTGGTATCCCTGGTCTTCAAAACCACGTGTGAGGCGTGATGAGCGTCTTGGGTGGGTTCGATTCCCACACACTCCCGCCAATTAATTTTGTACTGTAAAGAAGCTTTCCACCTTACGAAATCAGTCCATATTTACTTATATATGTTCCATAACATATTGAGACTCAAGCACTGTTCTGTTTTGCAAAATATAAAAAGACGAACTATCAGCTTTACACTGATGGTTCGTCTTTTGTTGTTACTCCCTTACCGCCCAATTTGAATGTTCCTCCTGCATACTCCTTCATTGGATGTTAACCTATTTTTTTATTGATGTGCCATTTTATTAGGGTTAGGTGAGACTTCCTTATTATTTTCCCAAGAAGCATGGTGTTGAGCGTTCCAGGTCGTATTAGATTGCATAAAATGTATATGCATCGCTGGTAGATGTTTTTGCAGGGTTTTGGACAAATCCTGCTGAAAATCCTCTTCATCCGCAATGAGATTTTCTAAATCCCGTTGTTCCATAACAGCCACAGGTCTTATCTCTCCAAGCACAGGAAGTGAAACCTTTGGTTGTAATATCCCTTTTTCAACTTTGCTTATCTGCAATCCATCAGTATAGATATTATAAGTTGCCAATTCCTGTCCTTGCTCTGTAATAACCAGACCCACGATTTGCTCTTTTCCTGTCAAAAGGGTGTTAATTATCGTATAAAAGGTGGCATGTTTTGTTTGTATTGTTTCTAGGATTCTTTTTCGCATGGGAATTAGTTTTTCTTCAATCAAAAAATCCAATTGACTCATGGCAACCGTCCTTTGCTATTGTTTACTCTAGTGTTTACCATAAAATCAATACTTATGCCTGCGCAACAATTTGAGTAATGGATCTTGCTAACAATACAAAAACAATGTTTTCCTCCTGATTCGGGCAATCTTTGTTTTAACAAATAAAATTGGGGCATAATTTTTTTCTTTTCTATATACTATCATTACCCGCCAAGGGTTACGTCTTGCTCTTGGTACCAATCCAAAGCTTGGTATACATGCTCTGGTTTGAAATCAGGCCAATAGTCATCAACAACATAGAAATCAGCATAAATAGATTGCACTGGTAAAAACCCACTCAACCTACGACGGGCCCCCCAGCGAATGATCAAATCCATTCGGGAAACATCTTTTGAAGCTATGGATTCCAACATATCATGTTTCTTTTGCCCTTGCTTTTGGCTATTCATAGGAAAGGTAAGGGCCTGACCCAAATCCCATTTCCAACCATAATTCACAAGAAAATTTATTTTTATTAATCCTTTACCAAAAGGATGTCTCTTGGTATAAGGCATTAATTCAGAAGGAAAAGCAGGAGAAGCGGTATCTCCCAAGACCAATAAATCCGCGTCCCGATTAGAAATCAATTGCACAGCATCCACACAGGCTTTTTGAAATGCTTTTTTTTGTTCCACAGGACGTTTGGTATTATCCTTTGTAAAACCATAAAAGGTCAATTCCGGAATGCCCAATTCCACACACATTTCATACAACATGAGGCCAGGATTCAATCCATTATCATATCCTTTTTCCTTACCCATTCCTTGTCCCTCAGCCCATCTTCTATTGCCATCAGGGATAACCCCAATATGTTTAGGCAATCTTTTATATCTTTTGATGTCCATGATGTTCCTCCCTGTATTCCAATGCGTCCAATTCAATACCACAATTCAATTGAATTACCAAATTGATTTCCTTGCTACTCTTTTATAGGCTTAACAGTTTCTAATGGCTCTAAAAAAGCTTTTTTTCCTGTTATTTTTAAGCAATATAGATATAACATCAAATTAATGACCGCAAAAACCAAATAAACAATTTTTAAAAATACAGGTAAAGGAAAAACTAACATTCCCACCAAAACAATGGATACCAACAAATAATAACTTTTCTTCTTTTGCTTCCCTAATAACTCTCGGGCTCGATTCTTTTGCTGCCATGTTTCCCCTTGCGGCATTCCCGGCTTCTCTTCTGAGGTATCCAGGGGAAAGATTGCATGTTTTGCCTCTCTGGCTAATTCCACCAGCTTCGCAGCATTGATTAAACGCAATGAAAATTGTTTTCCATTTTCTAAGGCCAGGGTTTTTGTTTCCTCGGAAAAATCTCCAGAAGACACCAATAATCCCCCTTGCAAACCAGATGTCTCAATCTGCGACAACAAAATCTTTAGCTGTTCCGAGCCAGTTAAGCCAGTATCCCCTGGTATGTGACAATGAACCACCAGGGAAACTTGATTACATTGAACCCTCATCATCCCAGGCTTTTTTTCTTCCCCTATTAGGCCTGGATTTTGGACAAAATGTGCATCCTGACAATAGGAAAGATTATGCAGTATATCGAATACCAATGTTTCAAACTCATGCTGATTTTCTATTTTTTGTATCTTTGCTAAAGCTTGCTTTCCTGCTGACCAAATGGCCTTGTGTAAAGATTGTACCATGCCCTTTTTTATCTTTATTCTCCAGGCTACAATTGCTTCTAACCCACATAAAGGTAAAGCATAGAGGAAGGTTTTTCCCCAATGATTTGTAGCATTGAAGAGTACAACAAAGGTCATAAACATTAAAATGATTAAGACCCCGTAAAAATCCAACCAACGGGCCAATTTATTTCGATTATCTTCGGCAGGTTTTATGAAGTAACGCATCAATTTCCCTTTACGCCTTCGTTCATGCCAACGCACCAAACGCACACGAAAATCAGGCTGCAACCTTTTTTTCAAGCCAACCATAGCAAAACCCCCCTTCATATTAGCAATTATTCCCTCATTTCCCTTTCTCCATACTTGAAAAAGAACCTATAAGCCAAAGAAGAAATAACAAAGATACATAATTGTTTTCCTATATCAAAACATTGACAAAAGACTCCAATGCTAATACATTTTTTGGGTTAATCTGCTTTTTTGGGGGTTATGCAACTGAACAAAAAAAGCACCTTTTGCCTTGGTGATTGTATCGATGTCTCTTCTTTATGAAAAGCTATTTACAGACAATACTCCCTCATGATAAGGTAAAATAAATTATTATTGGCTGCAAAAAAATCTTCATATTTTCCCTTGTCCTCCTCTTTTAGTATTCCAAACATTGAATCATAGGAGCTATCATGAAAAATAATACAACAAAAATAATTACCATCATAGGTATATTGCTGCTTGCCTTTGTTATCACCAATATTGCCACCTATCTTATGAATATTTGGCACATTCATCCCATTCTATCTCCTTGCATTATTTTTATCATTCTATTTTTATTAGCCCTCTGGGTTAGAAAAAAATACCAGCTAGCTGCTGGCATTCTTCTTTTCTTTGGCTTTGCCCATTTGGTTTTAAAACTACTGACCTATATAACCGCTTAATACAAAACCATCTTTTTTTAACAATTATTTTGTATCAGTATATCTGTTTTATTATCTAAACTAAAGTTGCGAATCATAGTACGAATTTAAAAGTGTTAAAATTTCAGCAGGACTGGAAGCTAAGGAAATGGTTTGGCTTCCTTTTTTCCCTTGCTGGAAGCCAAATCCATAGGTTACGCCAATGAAATGGACCCCTGCTTGTCTTGCCCCCAATTCATCCGCCACTCTATCGCCTATCATGACAGCCTTTTCCGGGGATGTCACGGTACTTTCAAGGATTTGCCTAATCATAACGCCTTTGCTTATGCTGTGGTTTTTTGGGGCTCCCACAATATAGGAAAAATATTTTGTTAAAGAAAAATAGCGGAGCATGGTTCGGGCTAGCTCCTCATCTTTTAACGTAGCTACTGCCAAACACCAATCCCTAGATTTTAATAATGTCAATAGCTCTGGAATTCCCTGATACACCATAGCTTGGAACTTACCATCATTCTCATACCTTTGGTTATACAATTGGGTGGCTTTTTCAGCTGCATCCAGAGAAAGCCCACAAATATCTTGAAAAGACTTCTTTGCCGACGGACCGATAAAACCTCGCAATTGGTCATCATTTAATACGATGTTCTCATCAATTTGTTGTACAGAATCTCGTATGCTTTGAAACAACCCCTCTGTTGTATCCAACAAAGTACCATCCAGATCAAAAATCACCAATGGAGTCGTCATTTTTTCCACTGCCTCTTCTCCATTTTCACAAATCAATCATCAAAGCTTCTTCTTCACAATTGGGAAATTGGGGACAATTGATGCATTCTCGCCAAACCTTTTGGGGCATTTCCTCTTTGGCTTTAGGGAGAAAACCACATTTTATAAAAAAATCAGCTTGATAAGTTAAAGTAAAGACCCTGGGAATGTGTAAATCCTTGGCCTCTTGCAAAAAAGATTGTACCAATGTCTGTCCAATTCCTTGTCTAGCCCTATCTTCCCGTACAGCCAAGGCCCGAACCTCGGCCAAATCCTCCCAAATGATATGCAAAGAACCAACCCCCAGCAATTGGCCTTTTTCCTCAGCCACTGTAAACTCCCGTATTCCCTCATATAACACAGAACGGGGTCTAGCCAGCATAAGACCTTTGTTGGCATAATGGGTAATCAAGGCATGAATATCTTCTACATCGGTTATTTTGGCTTTGCGTATCACTTTCCATCATCCTCTTCATCCAGGTTACCTGAAAATTACAAAAAAAGGTACCTCTTCAGTATATTCTAAACCTTAGTATTATCTCTACATTTCCTTTACATATTGTATGGCATTCTTGAAAATCGGCAACCCATGGGGTTCTACAAATCCCCTGCGCCAATTAGGATGTTGCTGTTGTTCCACATAACGTTCCGGATGGGGCATCATACCCAACACCAAACCAGTGGCATCACAAATTCCTGCAATGTCATGGATAGAACCATTGGGATTAGCAGGATAATGGGCAACTGGATTGCCCGTTGCATCACTATAACGAAATACCACCTGCTTGTTTGACTCTATTTCTTGTAATACTGGGGGTATGGCATAAAATTTTCCTTCTCCATGGGCCACTTGAATTTGCAATACTTGGCCTGCCATATTCCGGGTAAAAATACAAGAAGACTGCTCTACAATTAAATTCACCCAGCGACATTCAAAATGACCTGAATCATTATGCATCAAGGTAGCTTGAATATTCCCTATGTTTCTTTGGGGCAATAACCCAGTACGCACCAACACTTGAAAACCATTGCAAATGCCTAAAATAGGCTTTTGGGCTTGTACAAATTCCTCCAATTGTTCCTTTAAAAAAGAAGTTAATTCCACAGCCAGCACTTTGCCGGAATGAACATCATCCCCATAACAAAAACCGCCAGGTATGGCCAGTATTTGATAAGAAGACAACCGTTCTTCTCCCAGACGAAGTTGATTGACATGCACAAAACGGCAATCTCCCCCTGCTTTGGCAAAGGCATAATAGGTCTCCTGGTCACAATTGGTACCATCTGTTCTCAGCACACACACTAAGGGTTTCAATCACCAAACACCTCTTTCATGGGCCCTTGCCAGGCACTTTTTAATCCTTCCAAAGATATAGCGAACAGTTTATCATCATGATTGTATAAAGACACAACCGGTTCTTTTACGGTACAACCAATACATACACAAGGAACATCACCTAAAGCATCCTGTAATGCTGCCTCATTTTCTGCTTCCACGAGAAAACAACCAGCTGTTTCATTGAATAAAAAAGAAGCTGGTAAAATCCCTGGGGGTAAAGACAAGCGAACGCCCATGTTCCCTCCAAAACACATCTCTGCCACAGCTGCTGCCAATCCGCCTTCGCTAATATCATGACAAGCCAAGATCTTTCCCTGCACAATGGCCTGGTGTATGCCCTGGCATACCCTGGGAAACATTGTTAAATCCAGCTGCGGTAATCGTGTACTCTTATGATTGAGCAAACGATACAACACAGAACCAGCCATTTCTGTTACATCCCGCTGGCCTACCAAAAAGACACTGTTCCCCAGTTGTTTGAAATCCGCAGATACAGTCTGCTGCACATCAGGAATTCTGCCGAAAACAGATACACATAGTACAGGAGGGATTTTAAGCACTTGACCTTCTAAACCTCGATACGTACTGGAAAGGCTATCCTTGCCAGAAATGAAAGGCATTCCCGTAGCTTTGACAAAATCCACGCAAGCATCCACAGCCAAATCCAAAGCTCCTAAAGATTCTTCATCCGGAAATGGCCAGATAAAATTGTCAATCAAACAAAGCTCCCGAGGATCAGCGCCCACAGCCACTGCGTTGGATACAGCTTCTGCTGCAGCCCATAAACATCCAGCATAAGGATCAATATTGTTCAACACAGGATTAAGTCCATGACCAATGACCATTCCGCAAGGTTCTCCTAACAAAGGCGTAAGAACCACCGCATCATTAGGTCCATCATATCGTACGCCGCCAAAGGGAGGCAAAGCACAAGAACCTTGTACCCCATGATCATAAACCCGTACAATGGGTTCTTTGGAGCAAACATCCCAATGGGACATCACTTGTTGATATAAAGTTTCCCAATCCTGTTCATTCCGCTCTCTGGTTAATATATCTTGGTTATCTTCCACCCCTAAAGGTTTGCGCCAAGTGGCTTTCATACATCGGGAAGGTAAACCGTGATGTAAAAAATCCATGGATAAGGCACAAACAGTTTCTCCATCATAGGTGACAGTCAATTGCCCATCTCCAGTGAATTCTGCCAATACCGTAGCCTCTACATTATAAGCAGCACAGATTTTCAGCAAAGGCTCCACATGTTCAGGAGCTACCGCCAATACCATACGCTCTTGACTTTCTGAAACCCATATCTCCCAAGGATTTAACCCTGGATATTTTAGAGGTGCTTTTTCCAACCATACATACACCCCGGTTTCTTCTCCCATTTCTCCTAAAGCTGAACTAAATCCTCCAGCCCCACAATCCGTGACTGCTCGAATAAGCCCTTGGGTTGAAGCTTCCAATAAAGCTTCCGCAGTTCTCTTTTCTTCAATGGCATTGCCAATTTGTACGGCACTGGCATTGACTTCCATGGTACGGCTGGTCATTTCTCCACTGGAAAAAGTAGCGCCATGAATACCGTCTCTTCCTGTACGTCCGCCCAATACCACGGCCTTATCTCCTGGCTTTGGTTGTCCTTTGGTGCAGCCTTCCACTGGCAACATACCATAAGCGCCTACTATAATGGAAGGCTTGGCCCGAAAATCTTCGTGAAAATGCACGGATCCATTGTTGGTGGGAATACCCATGCGATTGCCGTAATCTTTTACGCCAGCAACAACCCGTCTTAATAAATAATGAGGATGTAAACAACCCTCAGGAATTTCATCTTCCGCAATGACTGGAGGAGCAAAACAAAACATATCAGTAGAAGCTATTACCTTGGCTCCAGTTCCAGTCCCCATAATATCTCGAAATACGCCACCACTCCCTGTCATTGCTCCCCCATAGGGTTCAATGGCACTGGGAGAATTATGGGTTTCCACTTTCCCACAGATAGCCTGTCCATGATAAAATTCCATCACCCCAGAATTATCCACAAAAGCAGATAAAACCAAAGGATGATTGGCTTCTTGGGTACTTCTTTTCAAACGAACCAAAAGGGGTTCCTTCTCCTGGCCTTCCACCACCAAAGTAGCCCGAAAGGTTTTATGACCACAATGCTCAGACCATGTCTGAGCAATGGTTTCCATTTCACAATCAGTAGGATTCCGCCCCAAATTTTGAAAATAGTTTTGAATGGCTAACATTTCTTCTAGGTTCAAAAAAAGCGCATCTTGACTCAAAGCCATTAAAGATTCTTCGTCCATTGCTAGAATGGGAATCTCTTCTGTCTTTCCTGGTATGCCCTCAATCACCAGGCTATCTGGTTTTTCGGTCATCACCCTTTCCACTGTATCGTTAACTAATAATTTATCCAAAATTATAGCAATATTCTCTGCTGTAGCCCCTGTCCCATAAAAGGCATATTCTTTGGAAGAATCGGCAGCCAAAATCCCATGAATGCCCATATCCTTGGCAGATTTCAGCAAGGAATTGGCCTCTGGATTCATGACCCCTGGTTTATAAGCAACCTCAACCAAAGCATCATAATTTTTCAAAATAGGTTGATTGATGGCATAGTTTTGAAATATTTCCTCTGCCAATAACTTTTGGGCCAACAACAAAGCCTGCTCCTCATCAATTCCTTGAAAGCGATACACTTTGGCTGTACGCACAGTTTCAATGCCTGTTATACCTAATGCATGTTCGATTTCATATAAATGATTCCTGCCAAGGGAATCTGGCAACTTGCAATCATTCGCAACTCTGATCTCCTGGATAGACACCAGAACACCTCCACTTTCCATATGCAAAATCTTATTATCATAGATATTTTTGCCCTAAAAACAAATTTCCCGCCCCTTGAGGGAGCCGGAAAATTTGCACTCCTATGAAATTGTAATATAGAAGTCTTTAAAAAACAACGCCTTTATATATTCCATCTATAGGTTAAACTAGTCTTTACAAGAAATCCTTTACCGTACGATGAGCACAGGAATGTCCGCATGGCGTACAACCCGATTGCTCACACTTCCTATGATAAATCCTTTGATTTCTCCTAAACCACGGCTTCCCATTACAATTAAATCAAAGTCCCCGCCTTTGGCTTCTTTGCATATTTCTTCTGCTGGATTTCCCCAGACGATTTTTGTATCCACAGCAACGCCTTCCCCGCTAAATCTCTCTTTTGCCTTTGCTAAAATTTCATCCCCAGTGTTTTGTAAATCTTCATATACCTGCTGATATGCGCCACCTAAGCCATCGTTTACATAGGGAGGCAAGGCAGGAATCACATGATACAATGTAACAGCTGCTCCAGCAATTTTTGCCAGTTGGACAGCATGTACCGCTGCTTCCTCAGCCTGATCCGAACCATCTAAAGGAACCATAATCTTTTTATACATGAATACCCCTCCCCTAAATACGTTTTGTGCTTTTTTTCTTTATTTTAATTATTATATCACTTTCTTCTTCATTTTTGCGATAAGAATATAAAGACTTTTCAAGTTTATCTTATATTTTACTCGTTTTACACCATTGACAAACATTCATCACAACAGGTAAAATTCCATTTGATACCAAAATATTTTGTTTCTATTCTGTCTGTCTAATGCAAAGTTTCATTTTAATACATATTGATAGATTGGTGATGATATAGCGGTGCAAACAATAGATAAAACTTTAAATCACACCTCAAATGTTGTAGAAATTTATACAGATGGCGCTTGTTCAGGAAATCCTGGTCCTGGTGGCTATGGCATTATTCTATTCTATCAGGGAAAAGAAAAAGAATTATCTGCAGGATATCGCTTAACCACGAACAATCGCATGGAACTGTTGGCAGCCATTAAAGGGCTGGAAAGTCTAAACCGACCCTGTAAAGTCAAATTATATAGTGATAGCAAATATTTAGTGGATGCTATTAATTTAGGTTGGGTTCAAAAATGGAAAAAAGCCGGCTGGATGAGAGGAAAAAATGCCCCCGCAAAAAATAAAGACCTTTGGGAAAAAATATTGGCTCTCATGCAAATGCACCAAATAGAATGGATTTGGGTCAAAGGACATGCCAATCATCCCTATAACAACCGCTGTGACAAACTGGCTGTGGCTGCTTCAAAAGGAGACAACTTGTTACTTGATTCAGGATTTGTGGAATCTTAAATCTTCATCTCTTTTTGTATTGTACAATTAAAATGCAATTAAATTGGGGGCAAACTTTTCATCAGAAATGGTATATTGAATCAATCAATGAGATACATACATGCAGTTGATATCCTACACTTTAAGCACTGGCCTGATTCAACGAGGATTGCGTTTCCCACGACCAAACAATTCCCGTTTGATATATTGGTGATAATACCATTCGCCAAAGGCCAAAACCACAGCCAAAATCACGAAGCCAAGGATCGTGGGATGGGTTTTGTATAAAAACCAAGCATACATCCATACAACAGCCAAAGAGATGATGATATCCACCAATAGGGCTGGACCATTGCCAAAACGGGGCAATACCACCAAATCTGCTGTAAAAAAGGCAGCAATGGTTGCCACCAAAGCAATAAAAATAGCGCCAGTAACACTAACTTCACTGCTTAAAGGAACAATAATGCCCATCATTGGAGCAAAGAACAAAAATTTTGTCAACAACACATTAAAATATTGTTTGCTCCCCATACAATCAGCTCCTTTCTTATTTTTGTTGACATGCTTTTTTACCTTATTTTCTAAATTTTTAAGAACCCGTTTTTAAGAACCCATTGAAAGAAATTATCGATATAAAAAATAGGCAATTACTGCAGCAATTGCTACTACAAGAAATAACACCATGCTTAATCCACCAAAGTTTACTAAGGAAGTTAAGCGTATCCCCCTTTCTTCCGCCTGTTCGCGCATTTGTTTGTATACAATTAATCTGCCGATAATGTCCATCACCATTCCATCAACAATATCTGGATCCCCACCCCTGGATAGCATACTTTCCACTGTAACATCCACCCAATGTTTTCTTTTTTGCGCATCATTGGCCTGATACAAAGCTTCTAGATAAAGCTTCAATTCCTTTATCCGTGGATTGATTTCCTGAAACATTTTTTTCCGTTCTGCCCGGGATAACTTCCGTATATTTTTCACCAATATTGCGCCTTGCTCCTCATTCAAGTGACAACCATCTATCAAAATATCCCGGATGGTTTCAGACATTGCTTCACCCCCACCCCTAAAGTCCAACTTTCGATTGCTACATTCTTTCAATCATAATAATCATGGGCTACTTTTTATTTTTATCCTCTATATTTTTAGCATTTGCCGGCCTTTTCCTTTTACTTTCTATTCATTTGATATTTTTATTTTTGGCTCTCTTACCATTCATCATGCACAAAACCAGCTAAACATCAAATTTTTATAGAAAAATTTTCTTCCTTCATTTCTTATCATTTCAAATTGATGTAGAGCATTCAAAGACAATATGGGTTATAATAGTATAAAAGAGAAAAACCAATTCAGCAATATAACATATACTATAAACAATAAAAAATTTTTAAAGACATTTAAAAACAGCTGCATTTATGAACCAAATTTAAAACACCAGGATTCCTAAAACATTCTATATTTTGGGAGGATATCATTTGATCGCACAACAACAAATCCCTATAATAGTGCATACTGATAGTCATCCTATCACAGTGTACGCTTTGGTAGGTCCAAGCGGCACTGGAAAAAGCCACCGTGCCATTAAAATTGCCCATGATTATCATGCAGATCTTATTATTGATGATGGCCTTATCATTCGTGGCAACCACATTCTAGTTGGACATACAGCCAAACGGGAAGCTACCCGCATCGGAGCAATCAAAGCAGCGCTTTTTATGGATAAAAAGTTGGCTGAGCAAGCTCAGCAAGCTATTTTAAAAGCTGCTCCCCAGTCAATCTTAATTCTAGGCACTTCAAAGGGAATGGTGGATAAAATCTCTTTGGCCTTGCACTTGCCTCGAATCACTCGTTATATTAGCATTGAAGAGGTTTCCTCCAAAGAAGAGATTGAAAAGGCTCGCTTTATGCGTAATAAATATTCTAAACATGTAATCCCTGCCCCTACCATGGAGGTAAAGAAAACCTTTCCTGGTACTTTTATTGATCCAATTAAGGTTTTTTTAAAGCCACATAATAAAAACAATGATCGAAGCTGGCAGGAACAATCAGTAGTTCGTCCCACATTTACCTTCTATGGCCATCTAACCATATCGCAAAATGCGCTCATTTCCATTGTAGCCATTACCGCCAAAGAGATTGAAGGCATTAAAAGTATAGGGAAAATTAATATCATACAAAATGATACCAAGGTAACCATTACTCTACATCCTGTTTTATATTATGGCATAAATTTACCTAACACCTCTAAAATCATTCAGAGTGCCATACGCCAGAAAGTAGAATATATGACAGGTCTAGTGGTGGAAGCTGTGAATATCATTGTCAAAGATCTCTATTTTCCTAAACAACGAGGCATAGGGCAAAAAAAATAATAATCAACACAAATCCCAGACAAGATGTCTGGGATTTGTGTTTAAAATAACCCTTAATACAAACATACCAAAACAATATTTACTGTACAAATCCAGGATTATAAGGAAATTGGTTTTGGTAGGAAGAATATTGTTGCCAAGTTTGTTGCAGTTTTTGTTTTTGCTCAGATTCAGCCTGATACCAACCTTTACGAAACATCAAATTAAAGACATCTCTGGTTTGACAGTGGGTTTCCACCAACAGTTCCATGACATCATTATGCAAAGCCTGATGACTGGCTTCCCAAGCAAACACATTATACCCATCTGTCATATATTTTAATGCTGATAAAGTCTCGTTGATCATATCCCGGTCATTCATCTGAGGTCCTTTTACCTGAGACATGGTCTGTGGTTGTTGTATATTGTTGTTATAAGATTGCATCATTTGTCAATCCCCCCTCAATGGTTGGTCATATGAGCTGATTGCACAAGATCGAGTAAACGCAAGTAATGGTTTAAATGCATTTGCCCTGTCCGGTCCAATAACATTTGCACTTCAGGATCCCTTGCTTCTCTGGCGAAATGATAACAGCACTTCATGGAAGTCAATTCCCAAGACATGGCATCCTTTAAATACAAATGGTCTTTTGTGGAAATCATCTTGGGTGGTTCTGTCATCATTACTTGTTGCTGCTGTTGCTGCTGTTGTTGGAATTGATTTTGTCCCTGGGGATAAAACGCATTCATTTGTTCCAAAATTAAAACCACCTTTCATTTTTAAGTTAAAACCTAGGATTTTCTCTCATTTTTCAAACCAGCTGAAAGAAGTCCTTTGCTTGTCTCATCCAAGCACCAAATTCTCCAAATCTGCCTTACAATGCCTGGACTGTTTTTTTATTCTTCGATAAAATGAGCTTTTTTATCCATCACTTTGGCCTTTACATAAAAAAAGAAAGAGCAAGCTTTTTTAAACTTGCATCTTTCCTTTTGTTTAATACCTTTTAGTATAATTTAGTTCTTTATAGCCAAAGCTTCCAATTGATCTATGAATTGGGCAAATACATGCAATGCCTCTTGAATGGGCTGTGGTGAAGCCATATCCACCCCAGCTCCTTTTAAAAGAGAAATTGGATAATCAGAACCACCTTTTTTAAGAAAATTTAAGTACCGGGAAACTGCTTCTTCACCTTGGTTTAAAATCTGATTGCTTAGGGCAGTGGCTGCGGAAAAACCAGTGGCATATTTATATACATAAAATGCTGTATAAAAATGAGGAATGCGAGCCCACTCTATATCAATCTCTTTATCAACCATCATCAAGGGGCCATAATAATCCTCGTTCAATTGGCGATATATGGTGCATAAAAGCTCTGGTGTTAATGCTTCCCCAGCTTCTACTTTTTCATGGGTAATTTTTTCAAATTCCGCAAACATGGTCTGGCGATAAATAGTTCCCCGGAATTGCTCCAAATAGTAATGAAGCAAATACATTTTCTTATCACGATTTTGTTCCTTTTGTAAAAGATAATGCATCAGCAATGATTCATTGACAGTAGAGGCCACTTCCGCCGTAAATATAGTATAATGGGCATAGGTATAGGGTTGCTCATGATCAGAAAAATAGGAATGCATAGCATGCCCCATTTCATGGGCCAATGTAAATACATTGTTTAAATTGTTTTGATAATTTAATAAAACATATGGGTGCACACCATAAGGCCCCCAAGAATAAGCCCCACTGGTCTTGCCACGATTTTCATACACATCAATCCAGCCGGATGCTAAGCCTTTACATAAGATGTTTAGATATTCCTGGCCCAAAGGATGCAAACCAGCCTTTACCATTTCTATTGCTTGGGGATAAGGTATTTCCCAGTCTACATTTTTCACAATAGGAACATATAAATCATACATATGTAATTCATCTAAAGCCAACATTTTCTTGCGTAAAGCAACATAACGATGCATTTGGTTTAGATTTGAACGTACAGTTTGAATGAGATTTTCATATACATTGACAGGTACATTATCGCCAAACAACGCGCCTTCTAAAGAAGATGCATACTTCCGAACCTTGGCGTAAAATACATCTTTTTTTACACTACTGCTGTAGGTGGCTGCTAAAGTATTCTTTAGTGTTCCATAAGCTCCATACAAAGATTGAAAAGCATCTTGACGTACCCTGCGATTTTGGCTTTCCATCAATTGTGTATAGCGTCCGTGGGTTACTTCCACTTCTTTTCCTTTGTCATCCAAAATCGTAGAAAACTGCAAATCAGCATGATTGATCATGCGAAATATATTGTCAGGAGATTGGGCAATTTCACCAGCCCGGGCTATAATTTCCTCCTCTGGGCCAGACAAAACATGGGGCTTTTGACGCATCAATTCTGCCAACAAAAAGGCATACAAAGCCAATCCCTTTTCTTGTTTTTGAAAAGATTGTAGGGTATTCTCTGGTATGGCTAATATCTCTGGCACCATAAAAGATAACGCTGTATCCACTTTCACACTTATCCCATCCGCCCGGTCTGTTAAAGCCTGATAAGTAGGATTGGTATTATCCTCATCTCGACGCATGCGGGCATAGGTATATACTTTTTCTAATTTCTCTTGTAAAGCATCTTCCAATTGAAGCGCTTTTAATAAATGGGAAGCCGAGGAACCAAGGGTACCCCGCAATGGAGTCAATTCTTCTAACAGTACATTGATATGCTGAAAATCTTTTTCCCAATCTTCATTTGTGGCATAAATATCTTCTAATTTCCATTGATATTCTTTCGCCAGTTCTTGCCGAGTTGGCAAACTACCATTTTCCATACTTTTTACCCCCTTTAATGTATGCAACCATTGTTTATTTTTCCAATAATTAGTATTGTAAGTTAATTTTATTATTGTATATGCTGGCTAAAGAATGATAGCTTTTCTATATACTTTAGGATTTCATCCTATGGTATAAGTTTACCATCTTTTTTATGACCCTAAACGCAACCATATCCCCTTGAATTCCCTTGGATATGGAAAGAAATTAATTCCAAATATTCTTGTTTCATCCCTTGATATATTTTTAAAAATTCATGTGTTCTTTGTTCTACTTTTTCGATAATTTGAGGAAAATTATCCAAAACATAATCAGTAATACAAGGACATATTTTATTTTCTTTTTTCATTTCAAGCAAAATGCCCATGGTTTTTTCTCTGCTAAAGGCCTCTTTATAACTACGTTTTTGTAAAAGAGCGCTCATGATATCTGCAATTGCTACAATTCTTTCTTCAGCTGAAAGCTGTGTACCATCTAGCCCTTTGGGATAACCAGAGCCGTCCATTTTCTCATGATGTCTTACAGCAATTCGATAAATATCTGGGGGAACAAAATCTTTAAGAATCTCCTCTGTAAACAACACATGACGCCTCATCATATCCATTTCTTCTGAGGTTAATTTCCCTTCCTTTTCCAGGACCTCAATGGGTATAGCCACTTTTCCAATATCATGCAATAAAGCGCCATAATATAATTTGCTTTTGGTATCCCAAGGAAATTGCAACAAAGAAGCAATTTCCCAACTTACACAAACAGTGGTTACAGTATGGGCAACCATAAAATCACTTCTAAAATCAATGGCATAGGCAATCATATGCAAAAAATTATTTTTTTCTTTATCATCAAATATATCATATTGAAACAGATTTTCTAATTCTTGTAAAAATATATTTTGAGATAAAGCCGCCAAAATACCATAGAAATTTTCCGCTTCATAAAACAAATCAAGTACCTTAGGTGCAAATTGGCTCCCTCGATTATCTTCTAGATACTGCCAATCCAATTGATTCTCACAATGCCCCAATAATACATCAATGCGATCCGCTAATTTAAGGCACATGGCAATTTCTTGATTTTCAGTAGAAACATGAACAAAATCTTGATAGGGCAAATGATGATAAAGCACTACATCTGCAAACTGAGGCATAGGTGAAAAATTTTTTAAAAATAAAAAGCCATAAATAGAATGCTGCCAAACGTTTTCCGTTTCAAATTGAACCATTTGGTCGATTTCTTCTGTTTTATATGCCCCCATATCATGGACCAAAGCCAAAATAACGAATTCCAACATACGTTTATCACATGCCATCCCTTGATACTGCAACATTTTATATAAAATAAAGGCAACCCGTTCACCATGAGTCACAAGACGCATATCCACCAAATTTAAGGTTTTTCTTATAATATGAAACACATTTTTACTTGTAATCATTTGCATAGGTGCAAAAATCCTTTACAATTTACTTGTTAAAAACAATTGGCCTCATGAACAAGGCCATTTTTATATCCCTTGAGAAACAATCCATGACTTTTATTATATTCCTTTTTCCTTTGCTTTTACAATGTATCTCAGAGGGATTTCCCAACAAGAAGGCTCCCCTTGATGTTCCCTTAAAAATGGTATAGGATAAACTTGTTTAATCAATTTAAACTTATATAAATAGCAGGAGTAAAGCATATGAATACAGATAATATCGTATCCCCTCAAACCCTATTTTCACTTTTTGATACCTTAATTTTATATCATAATATTCTGCAAAAGGAGCCTCTTCGCACTTTACGAAATCTCCTGGAAGAACTATCCAAGCCTTATCCTCAACAACAAATGGTAAGAAAACAATATCATGCTTTTTGTACCTTGGCTTTTCAGTACAATTGGCCTGAATGTATAAAAGATATGATTCTGGAAGACAATAACCCCTTTACCCAGGACACTGCCCAACAGCCAGAAGCTACGGCTCAATCAATACAATCCCTTGCCTCCAGAGATTTATCTATATTGCAACAATTAGCCAGCATACAAGCAAAGGATTTAAAAAGAGCAGCCGTAAAAATCTGGCAACAAACAAAATCATTGCCAGGCTTTCCTGTCCCTAATTTTGAGAACACCAAGGCGCAAATATTATACCCTGACCACTGGCCGGAATGGTTTTGCAATACCCGAGAAACCGTTACAAGCGCAAGTGTTACCAATGCTGGGGATTGGATACTCTCCCAACAACAGGAGGCAAAGGAAGCTTTGGCTTGGGAGAAAAACTGGGCCCAGGCAGTACCTGTTTTACAAGCATTTCATAAGCAAGTAGGCTCAGGGATATTGAGTCGTTTTCCTGCATTTATTTGGCAGCAAGAAAGCACAGAATCAGGGCAGCTTGTCGGAATCCCTCATCCAGATCCCATACAGCTGAAGCAACTCATTGGTTTGGATCATGAGCACCAAATCATTGTGGATAATACCAAACGTTTTCTCAATAATTTACCTGCTCACAATGTAATTTTATATGGAGATCGGGGCTCTGGAAAATCTTCCACTGTAAAGTCATTGCTTCATGCTTATGCCCCCCAAGGGCTACGTATGGTGGAACTTCCCAACACTGCCCTATCCGAGCTTCCAAATTTAATGCGCTATTTGGCTCAACAAAAGCAGCATTTTATTATTTTTATTGATGATTTGTCCTTTGAAACATCAGAATCCCAATATAAATGGCTAAAAGCAGCCTTGGAAGGAGGATTGTCTCCAAAGCCAAGGAATGTATTGGTCTATGTTACTTCAAATCGTCACCATTTAATAAAAGAAACTTTTTCGGAAAGACGAGAAGATGAAGTACATCCCGGAGATAGTATACAAGAAAAGCTTTCCTTAGCAGACAGATTTGGACTGACCATTGTATTTTCTAATCCTGACCAGCAAGGGTATCTTCAAATTGTAGAGCACATGGCGCATCAACATCATATCAATATTCCCCCCCAAGAACTACGCCGCATGGCCTTGGAATGGGCGTTATGGCATAATGGTCATTCAGGAAGAACTGCCAAACAATTTATAGACCATTTACTGGACGCTGTTTTAGATTAACCATAATCTTATAACTTCAAAAATATTTTTTCTTTATAAAACATTGACAAATATGACTTCTATTTTCTATACTATATAAGATAAAATTTTATTATCTATGTATGCAGTATCTTAACAGCATAAAGCTTTTAGTTTTCTAGGGTTCCGCAGCATTGGCTGGACTGGTCCAAGAGAAAACGCACACACCAAGTGTGTTCACGGAGGGATAAAAACCCGGGAGATAGTTTTATATCGCCTGGGTTTTATTTTTTATGTTCATATTGCTATTTGTTTTTACTTTTGTATCAATGACCATCATAGTCGTTATAGCATCATAATTATTAAAAAGAAAGGAGGTCCAAAAAATTGGCTTGGATATTTTTATTCATTGCAGCAATATTTGAAGTTGTATGGGCCATTGCCTTGAAATACAGCCACGGTTTTAGCAAATTATTGCCTACCATGACCACCATAGGCGGTATGATTTTAAGTTTTTATTTTTTAGCCCAAGCAACTAAAAGCTTACCCATGGGCACAGCTTATGCCGTTTGGACCGGCATTGGTGCCGTTGGGGTTGCAATCATTGGCATGATATTTTTAGGAGATCCAATCAATTTATATAGAATATTATTTTTAGGCATGATTATTACTGGGGTAATTGGCTTGAAATTCTTTTCATAATTCATTGTTATGATTTATATCTAAGGAATTAACTTATGCATATATCTCCTAGGCTCTTTGGCATGTTGATGGCAATGTATGATTAAAAACAAAATTAGCAACTATCTCAGGCGCTATGATAATCTTGCATTTATGAACAGAAAAGAGCTCCTAGGGAGCTCTTTAAAAAGTTAAATTTAAGGCAGTTTCATGTCATGCCTAGGACTTTATTCGACAGCCTTCTTTGCAATGGGCTGTGGCCCTTAACATCCAATGTTTTGTATACATGGATAACCTCCTTTCAGTTTTATCATTATACATATCATTATGCAGGAAAATACTTGCCTATGCTTAAAAATGATATTTATCCAAGAATTGTTTCCATCCTTTTAAGCCTTCTCATTTTTCTTTTTTTCCTGATGAATGTTTCCCCTAGCCCAAGAGGCAAATATCCCGCAAAAACAAAGGGCAGTAAATACCCAAAATGTTGCTTTGGCCCCCTGGGTAAGCAATAAAGCATCTGCAGAGTTAAAAGAAACATTGCCCACATAAAGTGCCAGAAACATAGTCACAATGGCCATACTAACAGCCTGTCCTCCCAAACGCATGGTACCCATTGTAGAAGAAGCTACACCAAAGAATTTCCGTTCCACAGAACTCATAATGGAATTGGTATTAGGAGAAGAGAATAGGGCAAAACCAATTCCTATGAGGGCAAGATTCCCTATGATTAAGCCCAAAGAAGTATTAACATTCAGAAAACAAAATACCAATAGACCCACTGTGGTCAATGTCATCCCTAGGGAAGCTAAAATGCGAGGTTCCATTCTATCAGAAAGATGTCCTGCCACAGGGGATAAAATTGCCATTAAAATAGGCTGAGAAAGCATTATAAGACCTGCTGTTTGCGAATTATATCCCATTACTACCTGTAGATAAATTGCAATTAAAAAGCTCACCGCAAAAGTAGCGCTATAATTAATAAAAGCTGCTAAATTAGAAAAAGTAAAGGTTATATTCCCTGAAAAAAGCTTTAAATTCAATACTGGTTGGGACAAGGATAATTCATATTTTACAAAACCTATTAAAATCAAAAGTCCAATAATTAAAATATATTTAGCTCCAGGGGTTTCAAACAAAGAGACAATACCATACAAAGAAGCCACCAGACCAAAGGCATATAAAAATGACCCCAATAAATCAAAATGCTCCCCTTTGGCTTCTGCCCAATCCCCCTTTAAAAATAAAAAAGACATGACCAAAGCCACAGCACCTAATATTCCCATTAGATAAAAAATGGAATGCCAACCAAAATTATGATTCATAATTCCGCCCAAAACAGGTCCTAATGATAGGCCGATATAAACTGTTGCCACATTAATACCCAATACCCTACCCCGTTCCTGTGGCGGATACACTGAAGTTAAAATAGCCACACTGGTACCAAATATCATGGAACAACCCAATCCTTGTAACAAACGAAAAACAATGATGGAACCAATGGACCAGGAAAGTCCACATAAAAGGGATGAAATAAAAAAAAGAGCCATGCCCATATTAAATATTTTTTTTCGCCCAATAATATCTGCTAAACGTCCAAAGGGAACCAAAAAAGCTGCGGAAGCAAGAATAAAGCTGGTAGCAATCCATCCGGCCATAATGGGATCTGCATTGAATTCCTTGCTAATAGAAACTATGGCCAAATTCACTGAGCTTCCCATAAAAGGCGTAATAAAAGAAGCCATACAAGCAATGAATAAAGTAATTTTTCGTGATGGTAGTGTTTCTTGCAACTCTCACACCATCCTTTCTAGGTTTTAATGTTTTCTATAAAGCTGATGAATATGGCGTTTCACCTCCCTTTTCCAAAGCATTTCAATAACAGCAAATTGATTGATAATAAAATTATAATATATTTTTCTCCTCAATTCTATCATTGGTTAGGAACCAGCTGTTGTAATCTTTTGCTGGGCTTTTTTATTGTCTTTTCCTTTCAATAAATAAACACCAACAAAAAACAAAGCTATACCAATCCACTGGGAAACGGATAAAATAAAAATCATACCTCTTTCTGGATCACCCCGCAGAAATTCCAACCCAAATCGCATGATGCTATATAAAACCAAATAAAGCCCCGCCACTTGTCCCTTTTGTTGTAATTTTTTAGCAGCCAATAACAACAGAATACATAATAATAGATTCAACCCGCTCTCCAGCAATTGTACAGGAAAAAGGGATATTTTCTGGGGAAAGGAAACCATGATCCCCCAAGGAGGCGGGACAGGAATACCATAACAACAACCAGCCATAAAGCATCCCAACCGTCCTAGTCCATGGGCCAGGGCAACGGAAGGAGCAAACAAATCAAACATAGAAAGAACAGCAAGGTTATATTTGCGGCAATAATAGATGATCAACAGGACACCGCCCAGTAAACCGCCATAATAAACAAAGCCACCCATAAAAAAAGCATCAAGGTAAACTTGGGGAGAACTCAACAATAGGCTGCGGTATTCCCACATCTGGTTTAGCCGGGGCAATAGATAAAGCAACTTTCCTCCCACAATGAGTCCAATGACGCCAAATAACCAAGCATAAAGGGCATCTTCTCGACTTACAGCATGTCTTGTTGCTCGGTATAAAATCAAACCCAAAGCACAAATGCATCCGATAATAATCAGCACACCATATGCAGGAATCAGCTTTCCACCTATTGTAAGATAGGGTTGCAAAACAATCACACTCCCAAGAAAAAAGCCATGTCTCCCTTAGATGGACATGGCCCTCACAATGCTTAATGATTCAATTGCTCCATCATTGAATAACTACTTAAAGTACCCAGACATGCAACACACGCCAAAAAAATAATAGCACCTAAAATGACACCAATAATAGATAATACCAAACCTGCGGTAGCCATGCCACAAGGGGTTTCTTTTCTTGCAGAAATACCTAAAACAATACCAACAATCCCTGCCACTAATCCAATCAAAGCCAAATATCCCAGCCAGCAAAAAATTATCGCTACAATTCCTAAAACCAACGAAGCCACTGCTTTACCCGGGGTACCACCTGTGGTAGGATTGGTTTCCTGTCCTTGTTGTTCTGGCAGTTGTTCTTGGATAGGCTGCTGCCCATCATTTGTTTGATTTTGGACTGGCTGCAATTCATTGTCCCCTTTTGTAACTTGTAAATCATCTTGGTTTTCCATATTCATCCCTCCTTTATTCATTTTTTAAACCTTTTCTTATGATAAGCCCTATGCAATTATATGAAATTATATCATTTTTAGACTTTTTGTCAACAATTTCAAACATTAGGACAAGTCTCTTATTTATCTTTTGGTATGCTATTTTTATCATAAATATGTCCTAATTATGACTTTTTTACGATTGAATTTATTTTTTATGATGCTTTCTCCTAAAACAAAGGATATACAACAATATGTTTATAGAATGGATTTTATATCCTAGAGCTAATAAATTCAATTTATTTTTTTGCTATTATTAATGTCCCTGCAACCTATTCATTATCTTTTCTAAGCTTTGTATATATTTTTCTTTGTCCATTGGTACCTGTTCCATATTGCAGGATACTTGTTCTAAAAACATATGAAAACCATAGGCAAGGGCTTGTAGAGCTTTCAAGAAATGCTCCATCATCATTTGCTTGGGTATTGGCATCCGGTCTACAAGGCCCTCATAATCTCCACCTGTTATTTCAGCAAAAGCCTCTAACCATAAAGCAAAAACCACCGGTCTAGCAGCTAACTGTTCCAAAAGCATAGAAGCCAAAGCATCATTTTGGAAAATCCAGTCATTCTCTGCCCATAATTGCGGACCTCCGGGCTTATGTAAAAGACAAAGTAAAGCATCCACCGCAGCTTGCAAAGATTCCTCTACCAATATATTCGTTAAAGCAACACTATTGTATTGACAAGCACCATCTGCAGTCTTTACAGTCAAGTTTGCTTTCTTACCTTGACTCACTTTTACCACTGTTATCAAGTGTTTGAGCAACCAAAACAACTCTTCTGCTTGGGCAGCCCCTTGGCCCCAGCGCAATAAAGATACTTTAAACAATGCTAAAAGATGTTCCCAATCCCCACAGGCAAGTAATTGACAACATATTTCATCTCGATCCCAGCATTGTTCAAGAAAAAACACTTGTTTGGTTGTTTCTAAACCAGCCATACCCAAAATCAATGGTAATCTTTTTTCCAAGGGGTTAGGAGAATAGGCGATGGAAGCAAAACACGTTATTAACCAAGGATGTTTGTTAACAATATCAGGATGATAAGTCAAAAGCATAAACCCTGCTTCCTGGCAATTGGATATATCCATTTGAATCCAATCCAATACTTGCCTTAATTGTTCTGGACCTAGAGGCTGAAGCTGCTGTTGCCAAATCATCATCAAATCTTTCATTCCATTTTGCCCAGCACTTTCTTTTTGCAATCAATTCACATCTCCCTGCCATGACAGTTTCTTCTCAGATTATTTTGGATTTAGATAGGATAAGTATATCATATTTTCTAATATTTATAATTGAATCATCCTACTAAGGTTCCAAAGCAATGCATAATAGAAAAAACCCCCAGATTCATTATCTGAGGGTTTTTCTAGATGATTATCTACAAACAATAGTCATCATACCATCCAATTCTATACAATTCATACAACATAATGCATACATATAAAGAGAAAATACCTTGTATCCTATGTTACACAATTATATTTTCATTAGTCAGTCACTGCACAATTGCCACAACCGCAACCGCCACAGGAGAAGACCAATAAAATCAGAATGAGAAATAGCATGAAGCTACCGTCACATCCGCCACCGCAATTTGATCCGAAACCACCACATCCACAACCGAAACCCATTTATAATTTCCTCCTTTTATCTTCTTGGCATTGATGTAATATGTCTTTTACATCAATGCCATGAAACTTTATATATAACTTTAGTCGCTCACTGCACAATTGCCGCAGCCACAACCGCCGCCGCAACCACCACAGGAGAAGACCAATAAAATCAGAATGAGAAATAATATGAAGCTACCGTCACATCCGCCACCGCAATTTGATCCGCAACCGCCACATCCACAACCGAAACCCATTTATAATTTCCTCCTTTTTCTTTCAATATGATTGGTGCTAGTCACCAATTAGTTAAGTTAATCATTCACATTGAAAAAGCTAAAGCTATTCTTTTATAACCTTAAAATCCACAACCACAGCCACAAGAAAATATTAACAAAATCAAAATCAAGAATAACATGAAGCTACTGTCACAACCACATCCACAACCCATCATACATCCTCCTTTTTTTTGCTATCTTATGCAAACATAGAAAAATGTGTGTTTTGATTGTTTTATTTACTTATGCACAAATACCACAGCCACAAGAAAACATTAACAAAATCAAAATCAAGAATAACATGAAGCTACTGTCACAACCACATCCACAACCCATAGCAATTCCTCCTTTTTTTTTTGCCATTATATGCAATAACAATAAAATGTGTTTATCTTTATAAAATTTCTCAGCAAATTTTCTGCCATACAATATAAAAAAGCACGGATAATCCGTGCTTTGACTCATATTTATGTCCGCTATCTCAATCAATACAGCGAATATGATAGAAGAAAATCGTTAAAATTCGTCCAAGCTTCCTAACTTTTTATCCCTTTCATTACGTCACTTTGAATAAACGATACATAAGATAAAGCAATATCATCATAAAAATGATTCCTAAGGCTATAGCCCAATGAATCAATTTTCTTTCTATGTGCATGCTCTTTTTAGTAGCCGCAGAGAACACTGGCAAAGGAATCATTTTTACAATTGTTTCAATCCCTAAAGGAATGAGCATCAAGTCATCAAGATATCCAATTCCAGGTAAAAACATTTCAGGCAATATATCAAAAGGACTAATGATATAAGCGAGAAGTAAGACTGTCAATATCTTAACTTGTTTAGGAGTCCTTGGATCCTGATTCGCATAATACAAAATAAATATATCCTTGCGCAATCGTTTTATCCAATACCATAATCGTTTCATCATCTATCTCCAATCTTGCGCTATATTTGAGGTCCCCTAAAAAACAGCACAAATATTTAAAAAGGACTTGATGGACACTCATCATGCAACATTTCTATACCATATCTTACTCAGCATCATTATGATATACCATTCAGGCAAGAAAACAAAATATTAGGTTTACAACAAGGGTTTTGTATTAATAGGCAGAACATGTATAGTAAACCATGGCCACTCATATTGGTATAGGAATACCATAAACCATAGGCTTAGAAAAAGGAGGGCTGACTTCAATGGCTGTTCTGGTGGTATGGGCAAGTCCAAATAAAAATGGGCTCACAGCATCCTGTAAAGATATGGTCATCCAAGGCATCAGTTCTGCAGGAAAAGAATATGTAAAAGTGCATCTTAATTTACAGGATGTACAAAGATGTAGGGTATGTGACAATGGCAAAGGCCTATGTGCCAAAGGAAAATGTGTAATTGAAGATGATTTTACCCAATTATATGAACAAGTGGTGGCTGCAGAAGCAGTGGTCTGGATTACACCAGTTTATTGGCATGATATGGCTGAACCGTTAAAAGCTTTTTTTGATAGATTACGAAGGTGTGAAAACAGTCATAATCATTTTTTACAAAATAAAAAATGTATTCTCATTGCTGCTGCTGGAGGTAGTGGAAATGGAGCCATTCGTTGCTTACATTTGATGGAAGATACCTTGGGACATATGAAAATGGAAATCCGGGATCGCCTACCAG
>CATZDY010000015.1 GCA_958417755.1 uncultured Peptococcaceae bacterium | reverse complement strand
GAAAAATATTCCAAAAAAACTGATTGCTTACCCTGTTTATGCTGGGGAAAGAGATAGAGGGGGTAAAGCTTTGCGGGGAAAGAAGTTTCTGCTTCAAAAGCTAGGCGCTTTTTTCTTGTGCCTATGGTTTGTATTACAAACCGTAGGTCTTGGAATCGTTGCCCTTTTATGCTTGTATGTATTTTCAAAAACCTTGCGGGTTGGAACGTTTTCAGCACAAGCTCAAGTGGAGGTTGATATCCCACAAAATCAGCGGGCAAAATGTGTTGAACTGTTTGGGTTTACCCCTGTCCTCACGCTAGAGTGTCCGGAAAAAGGTGTAGACAGGTTGGATGGTGATAATTTGAATGATGATGAAATAAGCGAATCTTTAAAAAACTTGATTCCTTCGACCAAAGTACTTGCCCAATTGGAGCAGCTTTGTGAATCCTGTGAAACAGAACCAGAAAAAAAGTATTTTAACAAACATACGATGATAATCATGGAGGGCAATAGCTATGATATAAATATATTCTATTGCCATTATACAGATGAGGTGCTTCTTACAGTGCATCACTTAGCTACTGAAAAGGATGCATTACAAGAGATTCCCCAGTCGCCTGAGGATAATGAGCCAATTGAGGCAAAGGAATTAAAAGATACTGGGGCCAATGGAGTGCTTGGGAATGGCAGAACCGGAGAAAGTAAGCCTGGAACAAATGAATCAATTCCTTTCTCTGCGAAAGGGAACCAAGGGTATGCTGATTGAGAGAATTCCTATACAAACTCATTTGCTATCATGAATAGCTGAACAAAAGGAACCATGTTTAACTGTGAGAAGGTAGCCAATGCACCAGGGAAGCTCATGCGGCAAATTCTCAGGCATTGAAAGGGGCTGAAACAACATATGATGTTTTGCATGTTGAGAAAATGATGATATAAAACAGGAAAATATGTTCCTTAATTTATATGGCAAACAGGGTATTTTTGCTGGAATTAGATGAAACAAGGGAAAGTAAGGGCTCTGCATTTTTCTTTCACTTTTTAGAAAGCGGATAAAATTCCTTAAATAGAGCAAGGTAATCAGTGAGATATTCAATCTTCGGATTATAAAACTCAAATGTCGTACCATTGCATTTTTCGTATTTTACGCCATCTATTTCATAATCCTTCCGGAATTTACAGCTATCCCCCTTACAATGTTTGCATGTTCCATCATCACCTGTAAAAGCATTTTGAATATACTTAGGCGAAACACTAATAAAGGCAGCATGTTTTGTGACATTATTAAAAAACAATCTAAGTACAATCGAATCCTCTTTGATGTAAATGCGCGCCACGACTTTTTTTGATTTTACATTCGCTTTTCTAAAAATAAGCATATATTTTCCCCAGCAGTAACCACTTCCTATCTCACCGCCATAGGTATATCCCATCTTTTCAAGAGCTTTGGTGAATTCTATAATAAAAAGTTTATCCCTCTCTCGAATAAAATTAAATTGTTTTTCAGCCATGTGCTTTTCAATCATGTTGTTTATCCTCCAGTTTATTCTCTATATCTGCGATTCGCCTCTCCTTTTTTATTGGCATTAAAGGGTCTAACTGTAAATGTTCTAAATCCTTATTAGGCTGTTCTATGTGCTGATAGAACATGCGCAGGATAAAAGGCAATTACAGTAAGGTTATCGTACAAATGCAAAATATAAATTGATTCTGATTTGTGGATGCTAAAAATAGCAAGATGGAGATGTTTTGTAGACAAAGAAGTGGGCATTTAAAATTTTCTTGCCTATGGTTGCCCTGCTGCCTGGACACTTGATTTTAAAGTAATAACAGGCAGATGAATCCTATTGTTTAGGCGAATGGGCAAGGAGCTTTGCCCCAATCCTCGACTGACAATCATTTTTATCCCATTTTGCGCTGTATATAGCCCGGAAGTATAGTCTGGAAAGAATCCTTGTTGCGGGGCATAAAGACCGCCGATGAAAGGGATTCTAAACTGCCCGCCATGGGCATGGCCAGTGAAAACCAAATCAGGACGAATGAGATTGGTATCTCGGCAATAACTGGACCATAATTCCGGCCTATGAGCCAACAGGATTTTAGGAATATGGGGGTTGGCTTTTAAATGAGAAAAAAGACTTTCCTGATAAGGAATATTATCTGCCAAACCTAAGAGGGCCAATGATTCCCCCTGTTTTGTAATGATGGTAGATTGGTTTTGCAGTACTTGGATATGGCATTGCTGAAAGGTCTTGCGCCATAAAGATGTACTGCGTAGCCCGGTTTCATGATTGCCCAAAACACCATATAAAGGAGCAATGGGGGTCAATTGCTGGCAAAGTTGTTGCAAGCCACAGGTTTTGGGGTTTGCATAACGGTCTACCAAGTCGCCGGTAAATACAATGATATCAGGATGTTGCTCTTGAATCACAGCCACCAATTGAGGGATGCTGATGATATTTTTAGGCAAATGAAGATCAGAGATTTGGACAATGCGAAATCCCTCCAATGCTTCAGGCAAATGAGGAATCGGGATTGCGTAGTAATCCACATCAATGCGATTGCTGCGTATTGCAGAATAAATGGTGGCAACAATGGGCAGACAAAAAAGAAGCAACAAAAAAATTTTATGGGATTTTAACCATAGGATGCTCATGTTGATAAACCGCCTTTTTTGCTAACAAAGGCAATGGATTGAAGTCCATTGCTTGTAAGATTTTTGGATAACAATGGTAGACAATTGTCATATGACAAAGAAAAAACGTAAATATATGGTTTCCTTATTGATATAGATTCATTTCAGTTTATGGCAATAGGTGCCTTGACTTGTCATAGGATTTTACTTCCAATCAATAGCAGTAGCATAGCATTTTCCCAGCAGTGAAACAAGATTCTTTTTTCATAACTCCCTGTTGATTGGAAAAAATACATAGGAGGGGTGAATATCATTGCTAATCAAAAGCGCCATTTCTTTTGCTTTGGTTCATATACCAATCAGCCTGCATACTGCCATAGTGGATAATGATGTAAGATTTAATCAGCTTCATAAAGAAGATCATGAGCGTATCCGCTATAAAAAGGTATGCAGTCATTGTGGAAAAGAAGTCACAGCCCAGGATATTGTTAAAGGGTTTGCTTATGATAAGGGTAAATATGTTGTGGTGAATGATGAAGATTTTGAAGCAATAAAAACAGAGAAAGATCGTTCCATGCATATTTTACAATTTACTGATTTGAATCAGATTAGTCCCTTATATTATGAAAAGACCTATCATGCAATCCCGGAAAAAGGCGCTGAAAAGGCTTTTGAACTGTTGCGTATAGCCATGTTGGAGGAAGAAAAAATAGCCATAGCCAAAACCGTGTTAGGTGCAAAAGAAACGTTGCTTGCCTTGATTCCCCGGGAAGAGGGCTTATTGGTGGAAACCATGTTTTTTGCTGATGAAATCAAAGATCTTCCTAGAAGTTATGTTAAGCCTGCCTTGCATGAAGCTGAGCTAAAAATGGCGAAAACATTAATCCAATCCATGAATCAGGCATTTGTGCCCGAACAGTATGAGGATGAATACCAAAATCGTCTCAAGGATTTAATTGGCCAAAAGATTGCGGGGCAAGAAATTCCATCCAGCAACAAAGATACAGAAGATAATGTCATTGATTTGATGGATGCCCTGAAAGCCAGCATTGAACAAAGCAAAACCACAAAACCAAAGACTCCTGGGAAAAAGAAGGCTCAGGCTTAGATGAATATCTTGACAGCCAAGGGCATTGAGCCTATGCTCATAGCAGAAAATAGGGCCCCTTTTGATTCCCCGGATTATCTTTATGAGCTTAAACTGGATGGTAGTAGGTGCTTAGCCTATTTGACAAAAAACAGTGTGGATTTGCGTAATAGGAGAAATAAAAGCCTTACCGCCCAGTTTCCTGAGCTTGGAGATATCTACAAACAAGTGCAAGAACAGTGTATTCTCGATGGGGAGCTTATTGTCTCCAAAAATGGGAAGCCTGATTTTTATGCTTTACAGAGGCGCTGCTTGCTATCAGATTCCATTAAAATAAAGATTGCAGTCCAAAATTCACCTGCCAGTTTGGTGGTTTTTGATATATTGTACTTAAAAGAAAAAGAACTGATGCCCTTGCCTTTAATGGAAAGAAAAAAACTTTTAGCAAAAACAGTTCAAGATACCCCTAGTCTGGCCATTTCCCGTTATGTTGAGACAAAGGGGATTGCCCTCTATCAGGCTGTCAGTAAACAGAAATTAGAAGGCATTGTGGCTAAACAAAAACAAAGCAAATATTATCCGGGAAAGCGGACCCGGGAATGGATTAAAATAAAAGATGTATTGGATGAGGATTTTGTGGTATGCGGTTACTATCAAAAAACAGAGGGATTTATCAGTGTAATCTTGGGAAAATACCAAAACAATAGACTTTTGTATCAAGGGCATGTGGTCATTGGACTTAGGCATCAAGATTATCAAAAGATGGCGGAAACCAAGCAAATGGATAGCGCCTTTTATCAGCATTTCCCAAGTTTTGTAGGAGTGACCTGGCTTAAACCTACTTTGGTTTGTCGGGTGCAATATATAGAACGCACCCCTGGAGGAGGACTGCGTCAACCAGTATTTAGAGGTTTGCGTCATGACAAAAATCCCAGAGAATGTATGCTGGAGAAAATCACTTGATATAACATACATCGTTACAAAAAAGAGAAGGATTTATTTTTCGATGGAGGGGCATGAAGCAGGTATAAAAAGTACTAGTGATTTGATCTATTTTTTCTTGTGGGCTTTTTGTTTCTTGATTTTGAAAAGCTAAAGTATAGCAAAAAATACAATGCCCGAAAGTTTAAAGACCTTTGGGCATTGTTTGTTGAGCAAGCCAATGGGTATAAAAGCGCAAAGCTGTAGGCATTGCTTTGGTTTGTAAGGTAGCTTTATCTAAAAACTGGTAATCCCCAATGGGCTGGGATTCTTCGATGGCACAGGCATATCCATGCATGGACCAAATCAAATGAGTAAAAACATGGGTAGCTTGGCCAATGGCTGTAACTTGGTTGATTGTAAAACCTAAGTCCCTGATATGTTGTTTGACTTGGGGTAAATCCATGTTTGCATCTAAAAGATAGAATTCCCAAAGTTTGTGTAACAAGGATTCTGTTCTTTGGCGAACCAGAATTTCTCCCTGGGGATTGTACAGGATTAGGACGGTTTTATCCACTGGCTTAGCCGCTTTTTTGGGAGATTTTACGGGCAATATATGCTGGCGGCCCTGGGCATAGGCATAGCAAAAAGAATGCAAAGGACAAGAGGAACAAGCCGGGCCTTTAGGTAGGCAAATCAAGGCTCCCAGATCCATCAAGGCTTGGTTAAAACAACCAGGATGGTCTGGGGGAATCAAGCGCTGGATATATTGTCTGGTCATGGTTTTGGCTGCCGGGAGGGTGATGTCCAAAGCGCTGTTTTCCAAGCGGGCGACAATGCGTAAGACATTACCATCCACTGCAGGAACAGGTTGCTGAAAAGCCATGCTAAGAATGGCCCCAGCGGTATATTCTCCTATACCTGGTAAGCTGCGCAGTTCTTTTTCTGTGAAGGGGAATTGTCCGTCAAAGGTTTGGACAATGAGTTGGGCAGCTTTTTGTAAATTCCGTGCCCTACTATAATAACCCAGGCCCTCCCAGGCTTTTAGTACATCCTCCTGTTTAGCCTGGGCCAAGGTTTGAATGTTGGGAAACTGTTTCATGAAACACTCATAGTAGGGAAGTAAGGCTGTTATACGGGTTTGCTGGGCCATGATTTCTGAAACCCAGATGGCATAAGGATCTTTGGTTAGTCGCCAGGGCAAATCCCTTTTGCTTGCTTCATACCAATGAAGCAAGGTCTGGACAAGGGAGTTGGCCCGTTGGGGGTCTATGGGGTGGATGCTGTCTTTGATGTTATGGTTTGTCATGTTTAACCTCTGCATGATTGTATTAAAAAACTTTGATAATGAAACTACAAATTAAGATATGCTATTGCGGTAAATGGCGCGGATATCCTCTATTGTTAAGGGATCCGGATGGCAGGCTAATTTCTTTTTGTTGTTCCACATGGCTTGGGAGAAATGCTCGATTTCTTCTGCTGAAAGATGTAAAGACAAAGGTATGATTTGTTGGATGAATTGTTGCAATTGGTCTAAATGGGAAAAGCCGCATAATGTTAACATCCGCTCAACCTTTGACTGGTTGCGGCAAAGTCTGAGATAACTTTGCATAACCAAGGCATTGGCAAAGCCGTGGGGTATTTGTTTATGATAAGTCAAAGCATAACCCAAGCCGTGGGGAAGGCTGGTGCCTGTTTGGGCAATGGCCATGCCGGCCATGGTGGACATGAGCAACAAGCTTTTCCGAAGCTCTGGGGTGAAATCCTGATGCAACAAGGCTTCCTGCCATTGGTTGAAAAGGCGAAATCCCCCTTCGTTTATCTCATCGCTTAGGGGATTGGCCCGGGCGGACAGATAGCTTTCTATCAAATGGGATAAGGCGTCTAAGGTGGTACTATAGGTAATGTTTTCTGGCAAATGCTGCATATACTGAGGATCCAACAAAGCCAAAGCAGGGAAAAGGGCTTGGGGAATGGTGATTTTGGTTTGTTGGCCATGATGGGTGATAACCGCGTAAGGGGTAACTTCAGAACCAGTACCAGCAGTGGTGGGAATGGCAATCACAGGTAAATGCTGCCTTTTTTCCGGGGTGAACATGGAAGCAGCTGGTAGCTGGGGGTTGGCTACCATAAGACTGACTGCCTTTGCAGCGTCCAGTGGAGAGCCGCCGCCTATGCCAATGATCATATGCGCATCAAATTGAAGGCCCAGCTGGGTGGCTTGCAGCACATTTTCCACGGATGGGTTTTCTGCTGTTTGGTCAAATACTGATACAACCATGTTCTGGCTATCCAAAGCTTCCAGCATATCTGATAAGGCACCGTTTTGGGCTGAGGATTTGCCAGTGACAATAAGGGCCCTTTGGCCAAATGTTTTTAGGAGGGGGGCATGTTGTTTTACCCCCCATTGTATATTGGTTGGCATGTAAAACATGGGAAATCATTCCTTTCCTAAAGTGGTATGAAACGCAAATGTTGTTGATTGATATTTCAAGACTGAGATTTGCATGGTGGATTTGTTATGATCCCTGTTGATTTTTTTGCAAGGGAGCGCGTCATTTTGCCAATTATCAGAACTGATTGATTTGGTGCACTTGTATATATGTCGTTAATTCTGGCAAAGGAATGGCTGGGCTATACAGGTAGCCTTGATAATTTGTGCAACCTAAATGTTCTAAGGTTTCTTTTTGCTCCAGGGTTTCCACAAACTCAGCCAATACTTGAAAACGCAAGGATTTGGATAAGTAGAGAATGGAAGCAATGATGTCTTGGCATCTTTGATTGGTCATGATATTTTTTACCAAAGCACCGTCCAATTTAACCATATCAAATTGATTGTTTTGTAGGTAAATCAAGGAATTATGCCCCATACCAAAGTCATCGATAACGATGTTTACCCCTAGGTTGCGAATGGCTTTAATACGTTGAGTAATGGCTGGGGAACTGGACAAAGCTGTTTGTTCCGTTAATTCCAGGCATAGTTTTTCAGGAGAAAAATCATATTGTTGTAAAAGATTTTGTAATCTTTCTACGCACTGCTCATTCTCCAATTGAGTTGCTGTGATATTCACAGCAACATGTAGGGAATGGCCAAAAAGCTTATCCAAAGTATTTAAATCTGTACAAGCTTGTTGCAGAATCACAAAACCCAATTCCTCCGCGATACCAGCTTCCTCCGCCAAAGCAATGACAAGGGGGGGATACAAATAGCCGCCAATGGGATGCTTCCAACGCAAGAGGGCTTCAGCCCCAATGATTTGCCCTTGGTCATTGACCTGGGGCTGATAGAACAGATTGATTGTTTTGCTTTTGAGCATATATTGGAGATCACTGACCAAGTTTTTGGCCATGGCCCCAATGCTATCATTGCGGTTTAGTAAGTTGGGGGTTATGCTTTTTTGTTCACACGATTGCACCATTTGGACAAGATTTTTTATCCGTGCCTTTGTGGTATTAACATGGTGTTTTTGAGAAATTTGGACAAAGGGTTTGTAAATGAAGACTCCAATGGCCAAATTGAGGAGTTGTAATAGGCTTCCAGCAATGGAATTTGTGGCCGCATAACCGCTTAAAAAGATGGGGGTGGTCCATTCCACAGAATGAGTGGCATAAGGAACCAAGCCTAAAGTGGTAGCCAAAAAGCTGGTGATGGTGAGTACCAGGGGCGTGACGATAAAGGGGATCAAATATGCAGGATTTAGCACAATGGGAATACCAAAAACCATCAATTCATTGATATTAAACAACAAAGGAATGGTGGCCATTTTGGTCAACTCTCGTACGTTCTTTCTGTGCTCAAACAAGAATATGGCAACCACGAGACAGGTTAACGTGCCGCAACCCCCAAATAAAACAAAGGTATCGAAAAAGGTTTTGGTTAAAATTTCAGTGGGTATCTGTCCAGCTTGGATGAGCTGGGCATTGATATCCATGCCATGGCCAAAGATGCCCTTGGCCACATCGTCCAATACATTGCTGCCATGAATGCCCAAAAACCACATCAAATGCATGCAAAGAATAAAGAGCAAGCCGCTTCCTAATGTTCTGCCTAAAGAGGTGAAAATCGTATAAATGAAATCAGAAATCACAGTCTGGAAGTTAGGGATCCCAAATATACTGACCATGACAATGTTCAAAAGGGAAAAGCAGAACACAACAAGACAAAAAGGGATGATAACAGAAACCACAGCATTGAATGCAGTGTCCGCTCCATCCGTATAGGTTTTGGTGTGTAAAGAAAAATATTTATAAAACCAGGTAAAAAGAAGGGAAGCCAATATAGCTACAAAAATAGCGTTAAATAGCCAAGTGCTTTGAAAGATGGCAAAGCTAAAATCTTCTGTGCGGTTGCAGGTAAAGGCAATATAAGAGCACAGACTGACAATGGGCATGATGCCATGATAAGGAGGGTGCAAGAGCTGTTCATAACTATGGCTAATGGTTAAAAGTAAAATAAGGGATATGAGCCCTAGCGTTGCCTGTTGAATCATGGTCAAAATATCTACCAACATGCCATGAAAGGCGCTATGGAGAAAATGCTGAAAAACAGGAATTGGTAAACTTAATAAAAGCAAAGCCATGGAACCGCACAGGATGGCTGGAATGGCCAAAACCAACCCATTGCGAATTGCCAGCAAGAGGCTGTTTTCTTCGATTTTATTAAAAAGGTTGCTGTTCTTTGCTTGGTTTTGCATTGCTTTGCTCCTCATCAAGTTGGGATGACAGGTCAGGAATGAAGTTATGGATTATTTACATAAAGTGGTCTTGCGATCAGAGCGGCAAATATTTTGGTTGGTTTTGATGCTGCACTACATTACTTTATTAAAAAATCGATTGAAATCCACTTGCCAAACCACAGGATCCCCTAAGCGAAGCATATCAATAACCTGAGCAAATCTTTCTAATCCTATACTGATACGATTGTTGATAGCCATTCCATAACCTCCTTATTACATCATCTATAGATAAATTTTATATAAAGAACATATTCCCTTTATTTTAATCTTCTTCATACAAGATATCCAGTACATAATCTTGATTTGTGAAAACATTCAATAAATAAATGATGACTTTCAAATATAGTATACTTTAAAGTCATTTGCTTACTTTCAATGTGATTCGTTAGTGAATTGGTAGGACATAAATTGTAATGCACATGGTATTTGTGATAATAAATATTGTCATTATTTTTAAGACCGTTATATGTATGAATTGTATTAATTGTATGTATTTTTGAATTTTTATGTAAAAATATTTTTACTTGATGAAGGTTGAAATTTACAAATAAAGTGGTATATTTATGATATAAACAAATAATTTATTTTTAAGTTCATATTTTGAAGATAAAATAGCAGATTATATCCTTCTCTTTGCGAAGGGAGGTTTTTACATGAAATATCAAAAATTATTTGAAGAAGGTAAAATTGGTCATTTAAAATTAAAAAACAGAGTTGTGATGGCTCCATTGGCAGTGGGTGCAAACAATGAGGACCAAAGTGTTTCAGATGCTATGATCGCTTATTATGAAGAGAGAGCCCGGGGTGGAGTTGGTCTCATCATTGCGGAAAATACCCGGGTAAATGATGAACATGGAGTTGCCGCTGTACGCCAAATGTCAGTGGCCCGGGATGATTTAATTCCTTCTCTGCAAAGATTGTCCAAAGCCATTCATGCCCATGGGACAAAGATTTTTGTGCAATTGCATCATCCCGGGCGGGAGACTTATGCCAACTTAAACGGCAATCAGCCCGTGGTAGCGCCCAGTGCCATTCCTTGCGGCGTGTGCCAGCAGGAAACCAGGGCCTTGACACTAAAGGAAGTGGAAGCCTTGGTGCAAGACTTTATAGAGGGGGCCCTACGGGCTCAAAAGGCAGGGATGGATGGTGTAGAGCTGCACGGAGCCCATGGCTATTTGATATCGCAATTTTTAAGTCCTTATACCAACAAACGCACGGACAAATACGGGGGGAGCTTTGATAAGCGTTTGACCTTTATACAGGAAGTTATCGCAGGGATTAAAGAAGCTTGTGGTCAAACGTATCCTGTGGGTGTCCGGCTCACAGTGGATGAATTGTTGGATAAAAACGGGGTAACAGAACCATATCTTGATTTAAAGGAAGGCCTTCGGATAGCCCGGGCTTTGGAAAAAATGGGGATTGACGTATTAAATATATCCCATGGCATTTATGAGACTTTAAATGCTCTTTCAGAGCCCATGACATATCCCCAAGGGGCTCGAACAAGTATGATTCAAACTGTGAAGCAAGCGGTGCAAGTTCCTGTTATTGCAGTGGATGTGGTAAAAGAGCCTGCTTTTGCAGAACAACTATTGGAAGAGCATATTGTTGATTTCATAGGACTGGGCCGAGCTTTGGTGGCAGATGCGTATTGGGTAAACAAAGCCTATGGAGGACGAGAAGAGGAAATTTGCAAATGCATATCTTGTTGTTATTGTTTTGAAACTTTATTGAGTGATGTGATACCCAATCGTGGGCCGATTCAATGCGCCGTAAATCCTCGGGCTGTAAGGGAGTTGGCCTATCCCGCATACCAGCAAGAGGGGGCTGGGCGAAAGGTTGTGGTGATTGGGGCTGGTTGTGCTGGTTTAGAGGCAGCCAGGGTATTGGCTTTACGGGGTTTTCGGCCTGTGATATTGGAAAAGGATTCTACCATTGGCGGACAAATTAATTTAGCCAATAAGCCGCCGATGAAAGACAAAATCAATTACATCATTGACTATGAGCGGCACCAATTGAACCGCTTGGGCGTGGAGATCAGATTGAATTGTAAAGCCACAGTAGAGGCCATCAAGGATATGCAACCCTATGCGGTTTTTGTGGCCACTGGGGCAGAACCCATTGTTCCCCAATCCATTGAAGGAATAGCCGGAGATAATGTGTGCACCATTCAAGATGTCTTGTGTGGTAGGGTGATTCTTAAGGGGAAAAAGGTGGCGCTCATTGGTTCTGGTTTGTCCGGCTTGGAGACAGCAGAATTGCTATGTACCCAGGGCAATGAGGTTTCCATCATTGAAATGCTTGATGAAATCGGCAAAGGGGTATATGTGCAACATTTGCTGGATGCCAAGGAGCGTTTAGGAAAATTCCCAGTGCATATGATGCCAGGACATCAGTTGATTGCTATAACTGACAATGGGGTTACTTTGCAAAGGGTGGCAGATAAAAGCATTGTCACCTATCCTACGGATGAGGTGGTATTGTCCTTGGGTGTAAAATCCCGAAATACCTTGGGAAAAGCATTGCAAAAAGAATTTCCTTTGGTTTATCTTATAGGGGATGCGAAGCAAGTGGGTCGCATAGAAAGTGCTGTGCGGTCTGGATTTGAGGCTGCCATTGCATTATAGGGAATCAATGTTCGTTTACAGGTGAATATTGTTCAAACAAAATGCAAGTACAAACCTGTTCGATAAAAGAACAGGTTTGTTTATTTTATCCATTCGACCAAAGGGCTTGATGTATGAGCTCATGAAAGGGTCTACAGGGGAATGCCCATACATATAGTATAGAATATATTGTTTTGATAGGGAGGACTTGGTTGCATGCAAAGGAACGAATCCACGCTGCCCCTGGTGGCTGCCCCAGAGCCATATCCCAAGATTGAAGTGAGTAAGCCGAATTTACGGTACGCCCATATATTATCCCAAGACTTTGCTTCTGCCAAAGGAGAAATGACAGCCATATTTGAATATTTATACCAACATTGGATTTTAGGAAATATTGATAGTGAGTTTGCCAAACTTTTGGCCCGCATAGCTGTGGTGGAAATGCATCATTTGGATATATTGGGTCAATTGATTGTGTTGTTAGGGGGAACCCCCCAATGTGCCTCAATCCAACACAATCGTCCCATTGTTTGGAATGGTGGTATGATGAATTATACCAAACAGCTAAAAGATATGCTAACCTTTAATCTATATTTGGAGCAGTCAGCCATTGATGCTTACACTGCCCATGCGAGGGGCATAGAAGATCCTAATGTTTCCGCTATTTTACTGCGCATTGTCCAGGACGAAAGGATTCATCTGCAAATTTTTCAAGACACTATGGCAACCTTAACGCAATAGAAGGATAAAAGCTGGGAGATATGAAAGGATCCTTTTCTATTCGAAAATTTTTAAAAAAGTACTTTCCATTACTTATTACCAGGCAATGGCCAGGGTTTTGGCTTTCTCAATGCCCTGGGCCATGATGGTTTCTATGGGTGCCCCTTCTATATCCAAACCTTCCGCCTGGATAGAATCGAATTGAGGAATGCCAAACATTTGTCCCAGGGATTTTATATATTCCTTGCCCAAATCAAGGGTTTCAATAAAACCGCCTAGGGTGGAGATATACAACAATTTGCTGGCTTTACAAAGCCCCTGCACACCTTTTTCAGTATATTTAAAGGTGATTCCTGTCACGCAAATATGCTCAAAATAAATTTTAAGTAAAGCAGGAAAACTTAAATCCCAATAGGGGGCACTGATGATGATTTTATCAGCTTGGGCAAAGGTATGGGCGTAATGAAATATAGGATCCTGTAAGTTCTTTTGGGCTAACAATTGATTTCGCTTTTCAATGTTTTCTGCCAGAAGGGGATATAGGGCTTTGTTTCTTAAAACAATTTCTTCTAACACATCTTCTGGGTGTTGTTGTTGATAGGTTTTGACGAATGCATCATAAAGACGGTATGTTCTCGACATTTGGACATCTCTTATACAAGCATTGATAAGTAAAATTTTCATCATTCAACCTCACTAGTCAGTAAATTTATATAAATTGTGTTCATATTCTTGATAAGTAGCGTCATGATAACAGACAAAATAGATTTTGCGCAGCACATCTGCTGGGTATTTTTCCAAAATGCCTTTCACCGCTGAGGTAGCGATGTCAGTGGCTTCCGGCAGGGGATAACCGTAGGCGCCGGTACTGATGGCTGGAAAGGCAATGGTTTTTGCTTGTATCTCAATGGCTCGTTCCAGGGACTGCTGGTAACATCTTTGTAGCAACACTGCTTCCTGATGCTGACCTCCTTGCCAAATAGGTCCCACAGTATGGATTACATACTGAGCGGGTAAACGAAAGCCTTTGGTTACTTTTGCTTCCCCGGTTTTGCAACCCTGGAGGGCTTTACAAGCTTCATAAAGTTCTCGACCAGCTGCTCTATGGATGGCGCCGTCAACGCCTCCGCCTCCTAAAAGGGAGCTGTTGGCTGCATTGACAATGGCATCCACAGAGAGCTTGGTAATGTCCCCTTTTTCAAGGCTTACCCGGTCAAGGCAATAATATTTTCCCTTGTATTGCATGGGAATCTGGCCTATTTCAGCCAAACTGGATATTATCACTTCATCCATGGGCTGATAAGGTGGGATTGTTTTATTTTCTCTTGCCAAAACCGGTGGAACAGGAACAATGGCAGAGGTGTTTGGGTTGATATGAAAGCACACAGAACAATTGGTTTCAGGAGGACATTGGGCCATGATGGTCTGGCTCTTTTGAATTTCTTCAGGAGAAAGCAAAGGATAAACCAATTGTTTTGCTTCTGTGGAAGAACATTCTAGCAAAAAAATATCTTGCGGGATGCATAAGCGAATGTGCACGATTATTACCTCCTTGCACACAGAATATAAAATGAATTTTCATCATGTATATTCTTTTTGACTGAGGAATAACCTTTTCATTCTTTGTTTAATAGCCCATTTCTTTTAAGACTCTCGCCAAAATACGAAACCGTTCTCCCAACAATTCTCCATCCTCACTTAATGCTTGGGAAAACAATTGGATATCTTCGTCCAACATAGGATTTCCAGTGCACACGGACACTGTCATGGCATCCCCTTGCAAGCCAATGCGGTCAATGGTTGGTTTTTCTGGTTGATAGAGTTTTTCATAACCATAGGCTTCCCTGAAATATTGATTAGCCCGGCAGATCAATATAGCCAAATCAATGACCCGGTGCATGGGAAGTTCCTCTGACTGACGTGACCATTTTTCTCCTGTATGGCGCCAAACCTTTGCTGATATATCCACTTTCCCCCGGTCATTCCATTGGGCCAAGCCCAGGGATAAACCCTTGGCATCAGAGTGATAGGCCTTTCTACCGTCAATGTTTTCGTAATTTTCCGATACAATGACAGGTTTGTGCTTCAAGGTTGTAGGAATTTTCATGATATTTTCTCCTTCATTTTTAGTTATTTTTTAAAATTGTAATCTTTGATACAGTTCCTTTTGCCTATCCAAAAAACTTTTTAGGTCTCATAAAATGCTATATTTTGTTTATATGATGAATCCAAATTTGGTAGGGGAGGGAGAAATGATAGTAGCAAGGAGTTATTTAATAAATTAGTAATTTACTAAATAACTTGTTTATATTAGTATGCCCTTAAAATTTTGTCAAGCATAAAAATTTTTATAGCAATCTATTTTTAAGTGCTGCAATGGAAAAGGAAAGCGAAAAGGATGACAGAGGAGAGGATAAGATAAACCTGGATTTAAGGGCGTAAAAAAAGGAGTTTTTAACTCCATTTTTGTGTATGCAGATTAGAAAATATTCATTTATTGTTGGCTATTAAAAGCAAGTAAAAATCCTGGGCAGGCTGGGGATGTCCAAAATAGTAACCTTGAATGAAGTCCAGGCCCATGGGTTTGACGAATTGATATTCATTTTCGTTTTCAACCCCTTCCAAATATACGGTAATTTGCACATTATGACACAATTCCACAATAAATTTGATAAATGTAGCGTCAAAGGAACTGGTCTGAATATCTTTCACAAAAGCCCGATCAATTTTCACAATATCTGCGGGACAATTTTTTAGAATGTCCAAGGAAGAATAACCGGTGCCAAAATCATCCATGGCAATTTGTATGCCCAGGGAACGGATTTTTTTAAAAGTATCTGCCAACATATCAATACTGGAAGCAATACAGCTTTCTGTAAGCTCCACAATGATGTGTCTGGGCTGAAGATGTTTTTCTGCTAAGGTTTTTTGCATAAAAGGAATAAAATCCTCTTGGGTAAGCTGAAGATAAGAAAGATTGATACTCATGGTAAAGTCAGGCATTTTTTCTACCCAATGGGCGCAAGTATCCACAGCTTGTTTAAAAATCCATTTGCCCACTGCATGGATGAGACCGCTTTCCTCTAATAAGGGGATAAATTCATTGGGCCCAATGGAACCGTAGGTTTCACATTTGCCAAAAAAGCAAAATCCAACCAGTTTCCCTTCATGGGTAATGGGAAAGACAGTGGGATAATAATCAAGCTTTCGATTTAGGGTAACAGTGATAAGATTTTCCAAAGAAGAATCATCAAGCACATGGCCCCTTACAAAGGAGGAAGTTAAAAAAGGTAACTGTTCTTCCAAAAATTGATGGTAAAGGTCATGGAGATTATCCGGACCATTGGACCAAAATCCAGGATCTTTGATGTTTTTTTGTTTTCCCAGGCGGACTAAGGCCACGCGGCATACAGGCAAAGATTTGCAAATGAATTCTGCCAAATGGTTTACTGTATGTGTAAGGGGCTTAGAGCCAATGAGAAAAGGCTTTAGCATCTGTAAATCCTGATATAAATTGAATAAATGGTCGGGGCCAAATTTCATTTGCTTCATAAAGGCCTCCAATACGTTGCAGTAAGAGCAGGTAAGATTTTCACGCTATACTTGATATGCTATAAAAACAATATTAATACTTAAGCTTAATTATATAAAAATTTTTTTATTTTCTATGATAGAATATGGAAAATATATTAATATTATCTACTAGAAAAATAAGTTATTATTTTAACAATAAAAAGAGCAGCATATGGTCCTTAGTTTGAATATTAACAGGGATTATCTTTATCCCTTATCATATAAAATTATAACAGGTTATGCAAATGCTAAGAAAGGTTGTTGGAAAATATCCTCATAATATTGCACCTATTAGCAAAGGAAAGGTTAAACTATTGTATGCTAAATGCATGAAAGGAAATTGGAAAGGGAAAATGGTGCTGACCATTGACTTTTTGAATGGAAAGCGATAAGCTGGCTTGGGTGATATGATGCTTAAGTTTGTACCTCATATAAAGATAATCATTAGTCTATCTTGTAGGATGATTGAAAAGTGCGGGGTTATACTTTTCATAAAGCTTCCTTATCTTCTTTTGCTATGTCTGTAGACAATTGAGGTAAAATCAATTGAAATAGGGAACCTTCCCCTGGTTTGCTTTTGACCTGCACTTGTCCTTGGTATTCCTCAGCAATGCTTTTTACTAAGGCTAAGCCCAAACCTGAACCTCCGGCTTTGCGGTTGCGGGAATGATCAGCCCGGTAAAAAGGTTCAAAAATATGGGGCAAATCTTCCGGGGCAATGCCTATGCCCGTATCCTGTATGGAGATTATGGCTTGCTCTGTTCCTTCTTCTAAGGTAATGGTAATATGGCCTGCTGGTTGATTGTATTGAATGGCATTTTCCAATAAATTTTTAAGTCCACTGTATAACAAGCTTTTGTTTCCATAGAGAATGGGCAGGTTGTTCCAGACCTCAATGGTAACACCTTTATTTTCTATTTCAGGGCTTAGCTCTGCCAATATTTCTTGGAGCATTTCATCTGTCACAATGGCTTCCTGGAAGAATTCCTGTTGATTGAGGTTGATTTGCAATAGATTGTCCACCAAGTCAATGAGACGATTGTTATTGCGTTTGATAACCGCAAAGGTGTTTTGATAATGTTCCGCTGTGGGTTCCTCGTCCAGTTCCAGCACTTCAAGGTTGGTACGGATGGCTGCCAAAGGTGTTTTTAGCTCATGAGCAGCGCTGACGGAAAAGCTTTTTTGTTGCAGAAAAGCCAATTCCAGCTTATCCAGCATATGATTAAAATTATCAGATAACTGGCTGATTTCATCCTTGGCGTCAAATCCTTTTACTCTGGTGGAAAGGTTGTGAGCATTGATGGTTCCCACAGTAGCTGTTAGGACTTGTACTGGTTTTAACGCTTTGCCTGCTACAATCCAGGTGAGCAGGGTACCACAACCAATGACCAGGAGCATCATCCAAAGGCTGGATGATGCGAATTCCCGTTTTTCCGCTAAGCTTATTTTGAAAGTTTCGCTGATATCGCTTTCCGGTATTTCCTCACTTTCCGCTGCTGCTCCTTTGCTGCTAGTAATGGCTATGGATTCATCATTTAAATAGCTGACAGGGGGAGCCTCTAAGGTCTCCATCAAAGAGGAAGACGGGGTAAAGGAGGCTACAGGGGGTTTTCCTTGGGACACAAAGATTGTTGACGCCCGATTGATGGAGGTCAAGGTAAGGGTCAATGCCACACAAATAACCACAATAGCGGATAATAGGGTCAAACGCATGCGTAAGGACAATTTGCGCAAAGGATTAATCATGAACATGACCCCCTATATAATAACCAAGGCCTCTGATATTGCCAATGACTTCTCTGGGGCAGTGCTGGCTGATTTTTTTGCGTAAAGAGCTGATATGAACTTTAATGGCATTGGAGAACAAATCAGCATTGCTATCCCAAATATGTTCAATGAGCTCTTCAGCGCTGATTACCCGGTTTTGATTTAACATGAGATATTCTAAAATAGCAGTTTCCTTGGCAGTTAATTCAAGTATTTGATCCTGGATAGTGGCTGTTCTGGTTTTTGTATCAAAGCACAAGGAATTATAGCATAAAATGGTATTCTCCTGGCTAAATTGTCTTCGCAGCAAAGCCCGGATACGGGCTTCTAATTCAGCGAAATGAAAGGGTTTTACCATATAATCATTGGCACCTAAATCCAATCCTTGCACTTTGTCATCCACTGCCCAACGGGCTGATAAAATTAAGACCCGGATTTCTTTATCCCGTTTCCGCAGCTGTTGTAATACATCCAAACCATCCATGAATGGTAAGTTTAAATCCAATACAATCAGATCATACTGATTAATTTCCGCCATGGTCACCCCTTCTTTGCCATCCATTGCCATATCCACTGCATATCCACATTTGCGTAAACCATGGGCCAGGGCTTGCAGAATGTCTTCTTCATCTTCAATCAATAGTAATTTCATTGTTAACCACCTGCATATCAATTCTTTTTCCAATCTCAGTATAACAGATTCAGCTGAACTAAATGATGGGAAAAATGACCAGCCGGATTTTAAAGATACCCGGCTGATCATTTGGTTTGTATTATTATAAGGCTTCTGAATCTTTTGCAACAGTTGAGACTAATATGTTGAGCTTTTCATTGTTAAAAAGTTTGATATCACCGGATTTGATTTCAGCCAAAGTATTTTCCATCCCAGCGATTTGGGTATCAGCTTCCTGTTGGGTCATAACCCCATTGTTTACCTTTTCAGCCAATTGTTTTTTGATTTCTTCCATTTCCTTAGCATATTCTTCTGCTGTATAGGGTTTAAAATCAGTCATATCTAACTGATATTTCTGATATTCTCCATTTTCTGTGTTCTTGTTACTTTGTTCATCATTGATTTCTTGGTTATTTATTTCTGTGGATGTGGCCTCAGTATGTTGTTGAATTGCCAGGGAAGTATCTCCAGGCCCTTGAAATAGTTGTACTGATCCCGCTTTGAGTTCAGCTAAGGTTTTTTCCATGGCCTCTATGGTTTTGTCTGCTTCTTCTTGGGTCAATTGTCCCTTAGCCACTTGGTCGGCTAATTCGATTTTTGCTTTTTGAATTTCTTGTACATAGCTATCAGGAGAAATTGGTTTATAATCCTTGAGATCAAAGGCGACATTATCTTTTGGGTCTATATCCATACCTGATTCATCATGAAAGGTGACGGAGAATACGGTGCCATTTTGGTCAATATTTTTGGGGTCAATATTTTGGTGTATTTCACTTGCAGGAATTTTGCTTGCATGCTCTTCAGCTGCCATGGCTGAGGCTGAGGTTCCGGTTAACATGGTCAGTGCCAGTAAGCTAGTTAGTATTTGTTTTTTCATTTTGTTCCCTCCAAATTTTTAAATGTATTTGTTTGTGATCACATGTTTAGTATAGGGTATGGCTAGTAAAGAAAAGGTTAAGATGTCGTTAATTGAAAATTTTTATATAATGCTTTAAAAATAAATACGCCTGAAGCATTACTTGCAGGCGCATAAAGGGTTTGGAGCTAATGGTTTAAAATTTATCCTTTTAGCTTAAGATTTTTTGCATTTTTTTGTACAATCTTTCCATTTTAGAAGCAATAAAGGCAAATAAAAAAAGGATGGATAGATGCCAGGTAAAGCTTTGTAAGCCATTGCTAACCTGAGTTTTCGTGTTTTGAATTCTTGGAAGAAGAGGATATGAGTTATGATGGGGTTGTAACACAGTTTGGATTTCTATGATTTCTTGTTGCGCTTGAGAAATCAGAATAGGTGGGGTAAACCGAACAGTCAAATCTGTTGCTACAATGTTACATAGGCTAAATGACAAAAAGATAAGAACCAAACTAATACCTAATGGCTTTGCCATAACATTGGATAAAGGAAATATTTTTTTTATCACAGAACCTAACCTATGCCAATGAAAACCAATGTGTAGACCTAAAAGAACAAGACCAATGGAAGTAGTGTAAACATGTATGTTTCTCCATATGGTATCAGTGGGGATAAGAGAAGTAGTTTTAGAAATAGCAATACCACTGATGATAACCAGGAAAAGAGAAATAAAAAGCAGGGTATTGATCCCATAATTTATTTTTACCTTTCCGGGGATATGAGAGATAGCTATGATTTTACTGATTCCCATCACCCATTTGCCATGGATTATGATATGCAATAGGCAGGCTCCCAGGAAAAGCAAGCCGCAAATGGCATAAAACCAAGTGCTGAGCAAATATGGTTGACATAAGAGTAGTAAAACAATCAACATAAAGCAATCCAGCATTATTTTTTTTAGTTTTTTAAAAGTGATTGTGTTGGGAGCTCCCTTCTGTAAATTTTTTATGTGCAAACTTAAAATGATGTGAGCAAAATGTTAGTGTCTGCTTGGGGGGATTGTTCATTTTATACCCAGGGAAAGGAATTTATGTTTTGAATCCTTCAAACTGGAGAAAAAAGAAAGGAAAAATAAAACCCTTTGATTTATTTTGTGTGACTCAAGGGATTTTTATGAACAATTTTTTAAGAATACTTCAAGGATTTGTCATGGTTTGCATGATAATGATAGCCCCAACCCCAACCCTCGCCTTTAGGGATAAACGGTATGTGGTAATAAGGTGTGAAAGAATAAAATCGTACTGCTGTAAATGGTATTGGACTTGATTTGTCATTTACGGAATCGAACCGCCGGACTGTCCCACATCCACCATCGCATTTCATTTGGGTTTTTCATACCCGCTTTTATCCCCTAAGACTACCTGCTTTATTTACCATGCTGCATCCATGTCCACAGTCCAGTTTGTGCCCTGAATGAGAGTATCCAATTCCCTGTATTTCCGGGAAAGCTGATCAATTTGCTTTTGTAGGTCAGCCACAGGAATGATGATATGCATTTTTATTTCCGTATGGGTAAGACGATAATCCCGTTCATTGGCTATGCCAACCATATTGGCAAGAATATTCCGTTTTTTCATAAGCATATCCCGTTGTACCAAGGCCTCGGCAATGCTTTGTCCATTGGGTAATTTGGTTTTATTGTTGGTGGCATTGATTTTTTGAATCAATTGGCATAATTGGTCATTGAGAGAAAAAATTTCAGTCAACAAATCATTTGGATCCTCATGGGGCGTATCCTCTTCTTGTACCTTTATATTGACCGCAATGCGTTGTTGCAAATTTTCAATTTTTTGTTGATATTCAGAACGGAGGAGAAGCGCTTCAGCTAATTTCACAGGATCACCTCAATTTCAATATTACATTTGTCTTGGCCTGAATTTTTATATCTATCAATATAGACGTGGATTGAACAAAAATGTAATCAAAAATCAAGATATAAATTGCTACCAAAACCCTGTATCAATAAAAAGATAGAACAGAATACTTTGGAGGAATTCGCTCCCAAAAATATAAAGGCAAAGCTATTTTATGATTCACTCCTGGTTAGTTCCCCAAAAATCTACTTTCCCACTGGCAATATCATACATTGCACCTTGGACAGAAACCATACCTTGGCGGGAAAAAGAAGCAATGGTATTATCATTTAAAATTTTTTGCAGGCAATGTTTTACATTGAGTATTTCACAGGTTCTGATATTAGTTTCACCTTGAAAGCAACTTTGGATTTCTTGTATAATATCCTGAATATGGCCTTCTCCCTTTCCCTGTAAGGCGGCAGCCACTGCCCCGCAATTTGTATGCCCCATGACCAAAACCAAGGGACAAAGGCATTGGGCAATGCCGTATGTAATGCTGCCAAGGGCCATGGCATCAAGCACATTTCCCGCAGTTCTGACGATAAAAAGCTCTCCGATTCCTGCGGAAAAAATATGTTCAACAGGGATTCTGGAGTCTGAGCAAGCCACCACCACTGCATAGGGCTGTTGTCCATTCTTGGCAGATGCTTCCCGCGTTTGGGCGGTTAACTGAGCGGGATTTTGATTGTATTGTACATACTGTCTATTGCCTTGTTGGAGCCGTAAAAGCGCATCCTGGGCCTTCATATTCATTAATATCCTTTCCAATGTAATCATATGATTAGCGTTTTTGTATATAAAATTGAAATCCTGCATTTGTTGCATTACTTTTTCAAAGGTTTGCAGGAATTTTCCAATATGCAAGCCATCCACCAAGGCAATGATGTACTTGCACGGAAATATCTATTTGATATCTTCCATTTCCCTCTACAACTTTTCCCCAAGAGTCGCAAATTTACGAGGGAATGCTTTAGATATTTCCATATGAAGAATCTATATCATGCATTATAGTTTTTAATGATATTGAGTATTCATATCTATTATTAAATGCCATCAAAGTCAAGCAATTTATCCATATACATAAATAAAAATTTATATTTAAATCATTTATCGGGCTTTTATTATATAGGTAACCAATTTTTTTCTAGCTCTGTTTTTAGTTCACAAAACATTTCATAATATTCTTCTTTGGTCTGTTTTACAATATCTAAGGCAATTTGAGGATTATAAGCATGGGCCACTTGGTTTCTGCTTACAAGTGCTGCCAGCCACTTTTTTTCGTCTTTAATCATGCCAGCCTGATATGCTGTTTTTAAAATTTGACGAGGGGAACCTGTCTGGCTTTCTGAAAATCCATTGGCTTCCAAGGCTTCTTTGACTGCTTTCCAAGATTGTTCAAAACAAATCCCATATAAAGCTACAAGCCCTGTGAGAATTACATTGTCATAAGGCTTTTCATAGCGATATATGTCATACAGGTTGCGTAATGCGGAGCAAAAATTATCAAATTTTTTCATATAATAATTTTCCTTCCTTTTGAATGTTACTTAATAATTCTGGCTGCACAGGGTGATCTAAATGAACCACATCATATTGCAGCAGTGTACTAGTTTCTTCATCAACCGAAAGGGTAAATTGAACAATATCTCCCCCTGAAATCGCAAGATCTATATCACTGGTCCGTTGGAAATCTCCTCTTGCCCGGGAGCCAAATAAGATTACTTTTTTTAAATGGTATTTCTTGGCCAAAGAGCGGATTTCATTGATGACATGTTCCCCAATTCCGGTATTTTGTAGATGGCAATCCCCTTTGTCAAAACAATTGTTTTTTCTTTGCAGCAACACAACCGTTTCCACATGTTTTGTATGGGGAAACATATCAATTGGTTGAATTTCTTGTACTTCATAGTCAAAGGTGGTAAGAAGGCCTAAATCCCTGGCCAATGTGCCGGGATCGCAGGATACATAAATTAATTTGGGAATATTGGCTTGTCCAATGGCTTGCAGGACTCGGGGGTGGCAACCCCGGCGGGGGGGATCTAACACCACTGCTTGGGGTTGTAACCCTTGTTGCATGAGCTGGGGTAAAAGGACTTCAACCGGTCCCCCGTGAAATTCAGTGTTAAGTAGCTGATTTATCTTGGCATTGTCTCGGGCATTTTGGATGGCCATGGGTTCTGTTTCCAGTCCTACCACTAGCTTGGCTTCACGGGCCAGACAAAGGCTAATGGTCCCAATGCCACAGTAGGCGTCTACCACAGTATCATGTTGCGATAGGGAAGCATAGGATACTGTGGTTTGGTAAAGGGCAAGGGTTTGAGCATAATTGACTTGATAAAAGGATTGGGGGGAAATAAAAAACTGAAGGCCCCATAAGTTATCCTGAATGGTACTTTTGCCGTACAAAATACGGGGTTTTGCTGCTACGGATTTCCCTGAACAAGAAGGGATATTGTGGCGGATGAATGAAGTAAGGGCGGGAAATCTGTGCAACAATTCCTTGGTAAATTTTTTTTCACCAGGCCATATTGTATCCGCTGTATACAGGACAGCCATGAGTTCACCTGTGCCCAGCGCTTTCCGGAGAAGTATGCTTTGGAGAAAACCTGTATTGTTCTGGGGTTCCAGGGCTTTGATTTTGTAGTCATTGAGCAAAGATTCCAGGCATTGAGCCAAGGCATTGAGCTCTTGATCCAATAGATAACAAGTAAAACCTTGTTTGCTTTTAAAGTCCAAGGCCAATTGATGACTATGAGCTTCATAAAAACCTAAAACCAGTTTTCCCTGTAGGTTTTTCACTTGTAATTGCGCTTTGTTGCGGTAATGCCAAGGTTCCTGCATACCTAGAACAGGATGCACCTGACAGGTTTTGATACCTCCCAAACGGGAAATGCTTTGTTGCACCAGTTCCCTTTTATATTGTAACTGGGCATGATACTCCATATGTTGCAGGGCACAACCGCCACACCGGCCAAACAGGTCGCAGGGGGGGGTGGTGCGTTTGGGGGATTTTTCGATGATATGCAATGGTTTTGCTTGGGCATATTTTTTTTTGACTTTGCTGATCACTGCATGAACAGTATCGCCGGGAATGGTATGGGGAACAAATATAGCGATATTTTGCCAACGTCCTACGCCTTCTCCGTTGTGATTGATATCATGAATGGATAGCTCAATTTCTTGTCCTGGGGTAAGCATTAGAATGTTCCTTTCCAATGATTGATATTTCATATGATGATAATCAAATACATTTAAATAAAAATGTAGCATTATAGTATCAAGCAATGAACGGAGAAGTCAAATTTATATGAAATTGTCATTAGAATCATCATCTTATTCCAATTTCCTACAAAGGGCAGCAAAGCAATGATGAAAAACTTTATCTACCAGCTAGGTTTAGACTGCCCCAAAATTTGATGGTTTTGGGGCAGTATTTTAACTTTTTGTTGGGATATAAATTGTGGCTGGCAGATAACATGTTTTTTAATGGACGTGTTTGCGGGGTTCAAAAAAATTCGTGCCTTGGTTAACAGAGGGATGTTCCCCTTGCAGGGACCAAGGAATTTGTTCCATAATTTGAATGCCGCATTGGGTTAGTTGCTCTATTTTTTGCGAGTTATTGGTGATGAGCTGTATGTTGTTTACCCCTAACTGTTTGAGGATTTGCGCTGCAACGCTATAGTCCTGGCTAAAGTCCAAATCCATTAAAGGGGTAAGGCCTTTATCCATTGCTTGGTACATTTTTAGGGTATCGAGTAATTCTGGCCCCTTTTGGCGGAGATAAATGAGAATACCCCGGCCCTCTTGGGCAATCTGTTGCATGGAGGCGGTGTATTTTTGTCCTGAGGCACAACGGTAGGTTTGAAAGACATCCCCCAAAAGACATTCAGAATGTACGCGGCAAAGAACAGGATTACCATCTGTGACATTGCCCAGTACCAAGGCTACATGTTGTTCCTTGGTGATGGTATTGAGAAAACCATGCAGGGTGAAATGTCCCAAAGGAGTAGGTAAATTGATTTCAGCCACAGGTTGTATGAACACATCATATTGTTTACGGTATTGAATTAAATCTTTTATGGTGATAAAAGTAAGATGATGTTTTTGGGCAAAAAGTTTTAATTCCTGGGTTCGCATCATGGTGCCGTCTTCCCGCATAATTTCACAGCATAAACCTACTTCTTTTAATCCTGCCAGTTTCAGCAAATCAACAGTAACTTCTGTATGTCCTTGCCGCTCCAATACCCCGCCTGGCTTTGCTTCTAAAGGAAACATATGGCCTGGCCTGCGAAAATCTTCGGGTTTTGCATTGTCTTCCGCACATTTCAGGGCTGTGATGGAGCGTTCTTGGGCGGAAATACCAGTGCTTGTACTGACATGATCAATGGATTCTGTAAAAGCAGTACCATGGTTATCTGTATTCTGGGGTACCATTTGATGCAAGCCCAATGTATTGATCATCATACGGCTCATGGGCATGCAAATCAGGCCTTTGGCATGGGAGGCCATGAAGTTAACCACTTCTTGGGTGGCAAATTGAGCGGCGCAAATTAAATCTCCTTCATTTTCCCTTTCCGGATCATCAGTGGCAATGATTATTTTTCCTTTTTTTAGGTCTTCTAAAGCTTCTTGTACAGTATGAAAAGTAAACATTTGCATATCTCCTTTGTTACAATATAGATTGACAGCCAGCTTGTTGGTTCTACCTGGGTGAAATGATACAGAAGAGCAGGATTGCTTGCTCACTTCTTAGGGCAATAGTGAGCTATTATTATAGTGCATAAAGTAAAAGGCAGCCCTTAAGAATATACAGGGCTGCCTAAATTTAGCATATATAACCCGCGCCAATGTATAAAATCCTGACATACAAATTTTATATCCCAGGACAACACACATTGGCATACCAAAAAGCATATGCCAAAAACATCTTCTCTCATCCAGACTATACTGTCGGCTTTGGAATTACACCAAATCTGCCATCACGGCTCGTGGGCTTTACCACCGGTCGGGAATTGCACCCTGCCCTGAAGATTGTTCTATTCATTTTGAATTGACTGCATTATAGAAAAAATTTTTCAATTTGTCAATGGTTTTTCTTTGGCATGGCTGCATGCTTAAGAGGTTTCACAATAACGAATGATTCTGGTATTCGAAAAGCTTGTAAAATTTGCATAGGCAGAAGGAGCAATGGCTTTGGGATAACTTAAGATAGCTAAAGTGGGGGGCAGAATGTCCTTCTGATAAGCCAATTGGATGTGTTGATAAGGATTCATCTGAAAGCCCAATTGTTCGTAAAAGTGGAGCCGCTTGATAGAGATTTCATCTATCGGTGGATCAATTTCTAAAATAATGGTGTGCTGATTGTCCATCAATTTTTTCAAAATAATAGAGCCATATCCCTGTCCCCTTAACTGGGGATTGATGGCAAAGTGTTCGATGTATTGCTGATTGTCCCAGGCCCAATACATCAGGATACCAATGAATACATCATGCTCCCAAAGGCCATAGCAATGATATTGGGGATCTTGCATGGCCTCAATCTGACACTGTATTGTTCGCTGCTCAGAAAGGGGAAAACTATGTTGATATAAATACCACATTGCTGGCCAACCTTTATGTTCTGTGTTGGTAACTCTTTGCCATTCCATGTTGCAACCTCCCATGGTACTGCATTTTGGGTTTGCCTTTTGGCAGGGGAAAAATTCTGATGCCATACATTGTTTAAAGCCTATCGGAAATGGATCGGAAAGTCAATGGGGGTCTTTTTAATAGGGTACTTTTGTTGCTTGCTTGGGTTAGGGGATCCCCATAGAGATTGGTGCATGTTTACTGTTTTCATGAAAAACTGATGACTTTTATTAGGCTTCACAAAAAGTCATCAGTTTTCCTCGCTAAAACTTTGCTGGGATTAAAAATCTTATTGAATCAAACTTTTACTCGTTTAATCAATAAAGTACAAATAAAAGCAATGATGGCCATGGCAAAGACAAAGAAAAATGAAGTTTGTATACCTGCTGTCAATGCTTGAGTAACAGATTCCGATGCCGTGGGATTTGCAGTTGTGGCAATATATTTAGCCTGGCCAAAGGACATAAAGCTAACCGCAACGGCAGTGCCAATGGCTCCAGCAATTTGTTGTAAGGTGTTCATAATGGCTGTGCCATCTGGATATAATTCCTGGGGCAATTGGTTTAACCCATTGGTTTGGGCTGGCATAATGATAAGAGCAATGCCAACGAGCAAACAGCTATGCAAGACAATGATAACCCCTGTGGTGGTATTTAATGATATACCCGTCAATAAAAAAGTAATGATTAAGATGAGAATAGCCCCCGTGAGGGTTAGCCATTTGGGTCCAAAACGGTCGAATAGTCTTCCTGTAATGGGTGACATTAAACCGTTTAAAACTCCGCCAGGTAATAAGATAAGCCCCGCAGCAAAGGCTGGCAGCAAAAGGGCTCCTTTTAAATAGATGGGCAATAGGATTGAGACGCCCAAAATAATCAAGATGCAAATACAAGCAATGATAATCCCTAAAGTGAACATGGGATAGCGAAATACCTTTACGCTTAATATTGGTTTTTCCAGCTTTACTTGCCGCAGGAAAAGCAGCAGCAAAGATACAGCGCCTAGAATAATAGGAAGTAACACATGGGGACTGGTCCACCCGCCTGTTTCTCCCCCAGCAGAACTGAATCCATAGACCACCCCGCCAAAGCCAATGGTGGATAGTAGAATGGATAAGATATCAACAGGAGGCTTTTTAATGGGCGTAATATTTTTGATAAATAAAATGCCGTTTAATAATGGAATCAGCAGCAAAGGCAAGCAGATCCAAAAGATAAACTTCCAACTCCATACTTCTACGATAAGACCGGATAAAGTGGGCCCTAAGGCTGGGGCAAACATGATCACCAGGCCCATGAGTCCCATGGCTGAGCCACGTTTTTGCGGCGGGAAAATAAGCAAAATCACATTGGTCATTAAGGGCAGCAATAGTCCTGTGCCCATGGCTTGCACCACCCGGGCTAACAACAAAATTTCAAAATTTGGCGCCAAGGCAGCAGCTAAAGTACCAATCACGGAAAAAGACAAAGAGATGATGAATAATTGCCGGGTAGTAAGCCATTGGATGAGCAACCCTGAAACAGGAAGCAGAATGCCCAGGGTTAACAAGTATCCAGTGGTAAGCCATTGTACATCCGTGGCTTTAATGGCATAGTCCTGCATAATTTCCGTAAAAGCCATGTTTAAGGCTGTTTCATTGAATAAACCAATGAATGCTGCCATGAGCAAAGAAAACATAATGGGAAATGTTTTTGAGGTTGTTTTAGGCAAATCAATCCCTACTTTCATTGTTTATTTTGAATAACCAAGGTAGCTCTTTTTTTAACAACAAAAGAGGTCTTGTACTTTTGTCCAAAATGCATTGCATAAGGCAACCTTCCAAGCAAGTGATCAAAAAAAAGCTGTATCGTTGGGCTTCTTGAAGCTCATATTCCTCTAAAAGTTTTTGCGTGAATAAATCATACCGCATATCATAGCATTCTTTACAAGCCTTGCGCACAGAATCTCCAATGTTAGGGCTTTCCAAAGCCATGAGAGGAATGGTAGGTGGCAGTTGTAAAGCAACAATATGGGTAGCCAAATAGTCCATTAGGTCTTCAAAAGCTTGTAGAACACCTCTGGATTGGGTGAATACTGAGCTTGTTTCTTGTAAAATTTTGTTGGTAATGCGATTCACGGCTTCTGCTGCCAATTGCTCCTTTCCTTGGGGAAAATGATAATACAGAGACCCTTTGGGGGCACCGCTTTCTTTGAGGATTTGGTTCATGCCAGTGGCATGATATCCTTGTTTGGCAAAAAGAGCAGTTGCTGTTTGAAGGATTTTTTCCTTTGAGTTTTCTTTTGACAAAAGTAAACGCTCCTTTATATTATAGAGACTGGTCTATATAAATTATAAAGGAAATTTGTTCAATGTCAATGATTGATGATTGTATACCAGGAGTCCAAATGCCCTGTGCTTTAGAAGTTATCTGCATGACCTATGAACAAATTAAGAAGAGAAAAATAAAAAAGCTTCACAACTGGATGACCCATATTTCCTGGTTCAGTACAGTGAAGCTTTTATTTTTTGTTTCAAAAAGTTTATGCCTTTACGAAACCATAGAGTGATAGAAAAAACATTTTTTTATTCCTCAATTATAAATAAAAAAAGTATAGATTACAACATAAAACAAAAAAACTAATTTTCTAACGGCATTATCCAACATCATGATGAATGATGTTGGATAAACAAAGTAAATGCATGGGGTAAAAATAGTCCTATATGGTCCCTAAGAAGGAAGAAGAGGTGGCGATATAGTTTAAATATATGATAAAAAGGGTCAAAAATATGGTCAATTTCAAAATTTTTTAATGGCATGGGCAAGAAATAAAGAATAAATTTAAAGGTTGATACAGTTGACTCTAAAAGGTGAAAACATTCTTAATCGTAAGGACGGGCGTTGGGAAGGACGATACATAAAGGGATATGGGCAGGATGGTAAAGCAATATACGGTTCAGTATATGGGAAAAGTTATGGTGAAGCTAAAAAGTCCTTGCACATCATGATGGCCAACTGTTTAGCAGAAAAACAGGTGCAGGGGTGTTGTCAGTTAACATTGAGAGAAGTTTCTGCTTTGTGGTTGCAAAGGATTAACAGAAAAATTAAGGAATCCACATATGCCAACTATTGTACCATGATTGAGCGGCATATTAATCCTAGCTTGGGTGACATTCAAATAAACAAGTTAACGACTGCTAAGATTGAATCTTTTATCATGGAAAAATTGGCCCAAGGACGTTTGGATAAAAGAGGGGGATTGGCTGGTAAAACAGTACGGGATATGGTGATTATTTTAAAATGTATTTTAAAATTTATTCGCAAAGAATATAATATGCCGATTTCGGCAATGCTTGCCAGTAATCCTAAGTTTGTATCACCTCAGATAAGGGTACTAAGTTTTGAGGACTTCAAAAAATTAGAAGTATTTTTGCTAGCAGAAATCAATGCCTCTAAACTTGGTATTTTACTCTGTATGTATACAGGAATGAGATTGGGGGAAATTTGTGCTTTACAATGGTCAGATATATGCTTAAAAACAGGTGTGGTAAAAATACGTAAAACTGTTCAGCGCGTTAGAAATACCAGTGTAGAACAAAAAAGCAAAACAAAAATTATTTTTGATACACCAAAAACCAGATATTCAAATCGAGATATTCCTTTGCCCCAAAACATATTGATGCTTTTACAGCATTTTTTTCGAGCTCAGCATATCTGTTCCTCTGCTTATTTACTTTCAGGAAATCCTCACAAGTATATGGATCCTAGGACATATCAGAATCATTTTCAAAAGTATTTGCAAGAAAGTGGCATTGAAAAAAATAATTTTCATGTTTTAAGGCATACTTTTGCCACCAGATGTGTTGGTTCTGGTATTGATGCCAAAACCATTAGTGAAATTCTTGGACATGCCAGTGTAACCATTACCCTCAATCGTTATGTCCATTCCTGCTTAGAGCGGAAACGCATAGAAATAGAAAAAATAGCATCACATAGTGTTTTAAAGGGGTCAGAAATATGGTCAAAATTTTTGTAATGCAGGTATAGTAGTCATATAGAGCGGTTTTTTCGTAAAGGCATAAACTTTACGATGGATCAAGAGGATTTTTCATTTTTTATTTCTACCTTTAGCATTCTCATATTGACAAGAAAATATGTTTCTGACATCCCTATTGGGGCAAAGCATAAGGGGTATATTCATTGTTTGCTGGAAATAGGGAGAAAGTTGCAATGAATGATAGAGGGTACCTAGGTCACCGGGAGGGATGGGATTGTACCGGGTAGGAATTTGTGGTGGGGAAGTTCATTTTGTGCATCAACTAAAAAAACTAGTGGGAGAGATATTGAATGAATTGAGGATTGCCTATCAAATTTATACTTTTACAAAGGCAGAAGAGCTAGTGCATCATTTGCATAAACATGATAACTCTCTTGACGTCGTTCTAGTGGATGTTTTTTTAAAGCCAGGGAATGGAGTTGAACTGGCAAAGTGGTTGCGCAGGCAAGGGCTGGAAATAGAAATTATATTCATTGCCGCAAGCAAAGCCTATGCCTTAGAAGGATATGATGTCCATGCTGTGCACTATTTGCTTAAGCCAGTACAAAAAGAAAAGTTGATAGAAGCTTTATATAGGGCCTGGACATATCAAAGGGGATACAGGGAAAGGAATTTGGTTTTATTAAAAACAAGCACAGGGATTGTTATACCAAGCAATCGCATTTATTGGATTGAAATTTTGAATAAAAATATTACCATTCATATGAAGAATCAAGACGTTCAATGCACAGGAACTTTGGTCAAATTAGAAGAACAATTGTCTACCAAAGGTTTTATCCGTTGCCATAAAAGTTTTTTGGTGAATGCTGCCTATATTCAGAATATCAAGCGGTATACCTTTACATTGCAAAATGGTATCCAGGTTCCCATTGGAAAAAGCAGCTACAATCGGGTGCAAGAAGTATTTATCAATTATGTACAAAAAAAATCTGACATTTAGTTTGGCGCTTTTGGGACAGGGGTGCTGGATTATCTCGTTTATGATTGGCCAAGGAATTTTATCACGAGCGTGCTTACGAAGATTGAGTAAAACGCTGTGGCCAAAAAGAATTTAGAATTTTTGACCACAGCGTTTTGATTGGAATTACATATTTTCTTTTTGTTCAGGGGTAAAGGTTATCTGTCCATCCGTTGTGGAAAGATGTATGGTATCTCCGCCTCCCATTTCGCCTTTGATGAGCAACCGACTTAAGGGGGTTTCCACTTCTTGTTGAATCAGTCGTTTCAAGGGTCTGGCACCGTATGCGGGTTCGTATCCCTTATTGGCCAAGTAATTTAGGACATTATCATCCCATTTCAGGAGAATACCCACTCCTTCATAGACCCTTGTGGATAATTTTTCTAAAAGCAAGCTGGCGATTTCTCTGACTTGGGATTGGTTTAATGCATGGAAAACTACGATTTCATCCACCCGGTTGAGGAATTCCGGACGGAAGTGGTTGCGCAGAATGTCCAATACGCTGGTTTTAATTTGCTGGAAGTCACTGCCTTGTTCCTGCTGATTTAATATCTCATGACTACCTAAATTGGAAGTCATAATGACTACAGTATTTTGGAAATTAACAGTACGACCTTGGCCGTCAGTAAGTCGCCCATCATCCAATAATTGTAACAAAACATTGAAGACATCATGGTGTGCTTTTTCAATTTCATCCAATAAAACCACTGAATAGGGCTTACGCCGAACGGCTTCTGTGAGCTGGCCTCCTTCTTCATACCCTACATAGCCTGGGGGGGCTCCGATGAGCCGAGCCACAGTATGTTTCTCCATGTATTCAGACATATCCAAACGGGTGATGTTTTTTTCATCATCAAAGAGAGCCTTAGCCAAAGCCTTGGCCAATTCAGTTTTTCCTACCCCAGTGGGACCTAAGAAAATAAAACTGCCAATGGGACGATTGGGGTCTTTGATACCAGCCCTGGCTCGCAAGACTGCATCCGCTACAGCTTGCACCGCTTCATCCTGGCCAATGACTTTTTTATGCAATTCCTGATCCAAGTGAATCAGTTTTTCTCGCTCTCCTTCCATCAATTTGCTGACCGGAATTCCTGTCCAGCGGCTAACCACCCGGGCGATATCTTCTTCATCCACTTCTTCTTTCAAAAGCATACTGTGTTTTTGCTTGCCAGCCAGGGTTTCTTCCTCTGCTTTTAAGCGACGTTCCAAATCATTGAGTTTGCCGTATTTTAATTCTGCCAAGCGGTTGAGGTCATATTCCCGTTCTGCCCGTTCAATTTCCTGGCGGGTTTCTTCAATTTCCTTTTTCAAAGCCCGTACTCTATGAATGGCTTGTTTTTCCACCTGCCATTGGGCTTTCATGGCATCTCCTTCTCCCCGAAGTTCTGCCAATTGTTGTTTGATTTTTTCTAAGCGTTCTTGGGAGGAACGGTCCGATTCTTTGCGCAAAGCTGCTTCTTCGATTTCCAGCTGCATAATCCGGCGGGTAATTTCATCCAGTTCAGTGGGCATGCTATCAATTTCTGTGCGCAACCTGGCCGCAGCTTCATCCATAAGGTCAATGGCTTTATCAGGCAAAAAGCGGTCTGAAATATAGCGGTCGGATAAAGTGGCCGCAGCCACTAAGGCGCTGTCTTGAATGCGAACCCCATGGTGCACTTCATAACGTTCCTTCAAGCCCCGTAGGATAGAGATAGTATCTTCCAAAGAAGGAGGATTCACAATGACTGGTTGGAAACGTCTTTCTAAAGCTGCATCTTTTTCCACATGTTTACGATATTCGTCCAGGGTAGTAGCGCCAATGGTGTGCAATTCACCCCTGGCCAACATGGGTTTTAACAGATTTCCTGCATCCATAGCCCCTTCTGCTGCTCCGGCGCCCACCACAGTGTGTAATTCATCAATAAAAAGAATAATTTTCCCTTCAGATTCTTGCACCTCTTTTAATACCGCTTTTAGTCGTTCTTCGAATTCCCCCCGGTATTTAGCGCCAGCTACTAAGCTGCCCATATCCAAGGCAATTAGGCTTTTTCCTTTTAAGCCTTCTGGTACATCCTTGGCCACAATCCGTCGGGCTAGGCCTTCTACAATGGCTGTTTTTCCAACGCCTGGTTCTCCAATGAGCACAGGATTGTTCTTTGTACGTCGGGAGAGGATTTCCATCACCCGGCGAATTTCATTATCCCTGCCAATTACAGGGTCTAATTTTCCTTCTGCAGCCAATTTGGTTAAGTCTCGTCCATACTTTTCCAAGGCCTCGTAAGTTTCTTCAGGATTTTCCCCTGTTACTCTTTGGTTGCCCCTTATGGCTTTTAAGGAATCCAACAGCGCTTTTCTGGTAAGGCCTGCTTGGCTTAACGCTTCTTTTAATTCTGGCTCGCCTTCTTCCAAGAGCCCTAACAACAGATGTTCTACACTGATGTATTCATCTTTCATTTCCTTGGCTTCTTTTTCTGCCCTGGAAATTACCCGGGATAGGGCCACTCCCATATGCAAATGTTCATAGCCTGTGACTTTGGGTATCTTTTGTAATAATTCTTCCACTTTACTGGTTAATAGGCCGATATGAATGCCCGCATGTTCTAAAAAACGTGGTGTCAAACCTTTTTCTTGGTTCAATAAGGCAGATAAAAGGTGCTTTCCGCTTACTTCTTGGTGATGTTTAGAGGCAGCCAGTTGTTGGGCTGCAGCCAATGCTTCTCTAGATTTTTGGGTGAATTGATTCATATCCATATAAACCCCGGTAAATTGACCGGGGATTCACCTCCTCTAATGCTTATTGATAAATCAGGCATAAGGGCTTCATCATTTTGCCCTGTTCTTTATGGCAGGTTGGCAGTGGTTTCACCGGGGCCTTATTATGCATGAAGCTCAGCCAATTGGCGATATAGATTTCGTTCTTCTTCAGAGATATTTTGTGGTATATCAATTTGAATCAACACATATTGATCCCCGCGGCCTGTTTTTGAAGGAAGCCCTTTGCCCCTTAATCGGAGCTTTTTACCGGATCCGGTTTCCGGAGGGACTTTCATATTCACTGGGCCGTCCAAGGTTGGCACGGTTACTTGGGTTCCCAAGACAGCTTGCTCGGGACGCAATGGAATGGTGGTTTCTACATCATGTCCCTTGACAGTATATTGGGAATGGGGTAAGAGATGTATTTTGATGAATAAATCTCCTTGTTGCCCTCCGGCAAGCCCTGCCGCCCCTTGTCCTTTCAGCCGGATGCGGCTGCCTTCTTGTATCCCTGGGGGAATTTTGACATCAATGGTTTTGGTCTTAGCAATGGTTCCCGCGCCATTGCATTGTGGGCAGAAATGCATATCAATGGTTCCTTGGCCTTCACAAGAGGGACAGGCTTCTTGGGTAGAGAGGCGCAGGGTTTTATTGCCACCATGATACGCTTCCTCTAAGGTCAAATGTAAATCGCTTTCCACATCTCGACCTTTGCTTGCTTTTCTTTGCCGCGTAGGGCCTCCTTTTCTTCTGAAGGGTGAACCGCTACCTCCAAATGGGGAATTGCCACCGAATAATATTTCAAAAAAATCGCTAAAATCACTGGAGCCTGTGGAAGTATAAAAATGAAAACCATCCATATCCGGGGGTGGGGTAAAATCTTGGCCTGCTTGCCAGTTGGCGCCCAACTGATCGTATTTTTTCCTTTTTTCCGGATCACTCAACACTTCATAGGCTTCATTAATTTGTTTAAATTTTTCTTCCGCTTGTTCTTTTTCACTACCACTGTGGGTGTCAGGGTGCCACTGCCTAGCTAATTTACGATAAGCGGATTTGATTTCTTTTTCTGTGGCACTGCGGTTGACGCCTAAGGTTTCATAATAATCTTGAAATGTAACTGCCATATGTTTCTTCACCTGCCATTTACAGACCGAAATTCTTTTTCGGTGCTTTTTTCGTACATGGGACCTGGGTGTTGGCAAACAATTGCTTGGGTACACCCAGGTCTAAGGATATAAGCATCATTTTTTAAAAGAAGTCAAACATTTATTTTTCTTCAAAATCTGCATCAATGACATCATCATTGGCATTGTTTGGGTTAGCCTGATGCTGCTTTGCTTGGGAAAGGGCAACAACCGCTTGTTGTAAATCACTGCATAGGCTTTGAATCTGTTCTGCTTCAGCGTTGTTTTGCAAGCTGTTTTTTAAATCTGTTACCAATTGTTCAATCCGTTCTTTTTCTTGGTTTTGCAAATGCTGTCCCTGATCCTTTAATTGTCGCTCCACTTGATAGATGAGGGTATCCGCTTCATTGCGGACTTCAGCTACATGTTTCCGTTTTTTGTCTTCCGCTGCATTGGATTCTGCTTCCTGGATCATGCGCTGAATTTCATTTTGGTCTAAACTGGTGGAACCACTAATGGTTATGGTTTGTTCCTTGCCAGATGTTTTATCCTTGGCACTGACTTTTAAAATTCCGTTGGTGTCAATATCAAAGGTGACTTCTATTTCCGGTATACCCCGGGGAGCAGGTGGAATGCCGTCCAATTTAAATTGACCTAAGGAGCGGTTGTCCTTTGCCATTTCCCTTTCTCCTTGTAACACATGTATATCCACTTCTGGTTGATTGTCCTGTGCAGTGGAAAATACCTGGCTGCGTCTAACCGGAATGGTGGTGTTGCGGTCAATGACCTTGGACATAATGCCACCTAGGGTTTCTACGCCCAGGGATAGGGGCGTAACATCCAATAATAACACATCTTTTACTTCCCCGGATAAGACGCCACCTTGAATGGCTGCTCCGATGGCCACTACTTCATCGGGGTTTACTCCTTGATGCGGGTCTTTTCCTCCCATCAGTTCGCGCACCAATTTTTGCACTGCCGGAATCCGGATAGAGCCTCCTACCAAAATGATTTCATCAATATCCTTGGCCGTTAATTTGGCATCTGCCAAGGCTGCCATGACCGGTTCTTTACACCGTTTCACCAAATGGCTGGTAATATCATCAAATTTAGCGCGGCTGAGTTTTACATCCAAGTGTTTAGGCCCATTGGCATCAGCAGTGATAAAGGGCAGGCTGATTTGAGTTTCCATGGTGGTGGAAAGTTCCACTTTGGCTTTTTCCGCTGCTTCGGTTAACCGTTGCAAAGATTGTTTATCCTGGCGCAAATCAATCCCATAATCCTGCTTAAAGCTATCTGCCAGCCAATCTACAATGGCCTTATCAAAATCATCTCCTCCAAGATGCGTATCACCATTGGTGGCTTTTACTTCGAATACACCGTCTCCTGCTTCCAGGATGGATACATCAAAGGTGCCGCCCCCCAGGTCAAAGACCAAGATGGTTTGATTGATTTTTTTGTCTAAGCCATAAGCCAAGGCTGCTGCTGTGGGCTCATTGATTATGCGTAATACATTGAGACCAGCAATTTTCCCTGCATCCTTTGTGGCTTGTCGCTGGGCATCATTGAAATATGCTGGTACAGTAATTACAGCATCTGTTATCTTTTCACCTAAATAATTGGAAGCATCATCTGCCAGTTTGCGTAATACCATGGCTGAAATTTCCTCAGGTGCATATAACTTGCCCCTTACATTGAAGCGTACAGCATCATTGGGGCCTTTGGTCACTTGATACGGGGTTAGACTGAGCTCATCTGTTACTTCAGAATATCGACGTCCTATGAAACGTTTGATGGAATATAAAGTGTTCTCTGGGTTCAATACAGATTGGCGTCGCGCCACTTGGCCCACCAAACGTTCTCCATCTTCTTTGAAAGCCACCACTGATGGGGTGGTGCGATTTCCTTCATGATTTATCATAACAGCGGGTTTTCCACCTTCCATAACAGCAACCACGGAATTGGTGGTGCCTAGGTCGATGCCTACAGTTTTAGCCATTTCAAAACCCTCCTTTTATATCCTTAGTATCATTATTCTAGAATTCAAGTATTACAATACATGTTTACCTGAAATTTTTGGGGTTGATTATTGTATTAAACTTTGACCATCTTTGACTTTAATGATAATGTACCTTTCTCATATTGTCAATATTTATTTTGTCAATATGGGATATTTTTTCTAGTAGAAAATATGTTTTGCAAGAACAGATATACCATAAAATAATAAAATTGGTTTTCTTCCTCCAAAGAATGAACAATATACTAGGTGATAGAAGTTGTTTTATGGATAGATTATGAAAGGAAAGGGGTATGGACCCACAATGACAAAAGAATCCGAGAATGCTTTCATGCGGGCGTTGCATGATAAGGTAGAAGAACTGGCCATGAATATGGAGAAGATGAAACTGGCTGAATATGTAGAATTGTTACAGCGTCCTTGGAGATTACTTTGGATTAATTTTATTTCTGGTGTTGCCAGGGGACTTGGAATCGCCGTAGGATTTGCCATATTGGGTGCTATATTGCTTTTGTTACTAAACAAATTGGTTAGCCTTAATTTGCCCATTATTGGCGGGTTTATTGCGGATATTGTAGAGATTGTGCAAATCCAATTGAGCAGTGGCAACCATTAACCCCTTGAAAAGAGATGATAAGGGAGGATTGGAGGATGCAAAAAACAGAGAAGCAAAGACATTATCAACAATTGTTGTTGCAGGAAAAAAGAAATTTAGAAGAAAGAATGGAAAGTTATGAGGATGGAGGTTTAAGAGAACCCATGGGATTTAGTTCTGGCGAGCTATCCCTATACGACAATCATCCTGGCGATATGGGCTCAGAAATGTTTGAACGAGGCAAAGATTTTGCTTTGCGAGAAGATGCAGCAGAATTGTTGCAAGAAGTGGAAGACGCCTTGGGAAGACTTGAACAGGGCGTATACGGGAAATGCCTGCATTGTGGGATGGAGATCCAGGAGGAACGGTTGGAGGAAATTCCTTATACAAGTTTGTGTTATAAGTGTAAGCAAAAATCTGAGGTACTTCCCCATGATAGATCAAGACATGTGGAAG
>CATZDY010000014.1 GCA_958417755.1 uncultured Peptococcaceae bacterium | reverse complement strand
TTCCTTTAACAATCCCTTTGGCGCTTGTCCCACTTGTACAGGCCTGGGTATCAGCAAAGAAGTGGATCCGGATTTGTTGATTCCTGATAAACACCTTTCCATTGCCCAAGGAGCCATTAAGGGATGGATGAAAAGCAGCAATGCCTATACCTTTTTGGAAGCAGTGGCAAACACATACGGATTTTCTTTGCATACCCCAATAGAACAATTGTCTAAAACTGAGCTAAGCAAAATATTGTATGGAACCAATGGTGAAAAGGTACAGGTGGATTTTAGGGACAGCTATGGTAGAACCCAGCGCTATCATATTCCCTTTGAAGGGGTTGTGCATAATTTATCCCGCCGCTACCGGGAAACCAATTCCGATTATATGCGTCAAGAGATAGAACAATATATGACTGATAGAATTTGCCAGGATTGTCGTGGAGAACGTTTACGCCCAGAAGCCTTGGCCGTTTTATTGGGTGGTTTACCAATTACCAAAGTAACAAGCATGTCTGTGGTGGAAAGCTTAGATTTTTTACAAAAAGTAGATTTTACCCCTCGGGAACAGTTGATTGCCAAACAGATTTTAAAAGAAATCTATGAACGCCTGGGCTTTTTAATCAATGTGGGCTTGGATTATTTAACCTTGGATCGAGCATCAGGAACCCTTTCCGGTGGAGAAGCCCAGCGTATTCGTTTGGCAACCCAAATTGGTAGTGGTTTGATGGGTGTGTTGTACATTTTGGATGAACCCAGTATTGGTTTACACCAGCGAGATAACCAGCGTTTGTTGCAAACTTTATTGCGGTTAAGGGATTTGGGCAATACCTTGATTGTGGTGGAGCATGATGAAGAGACCATTCGCTTGGCTGACCATGTGATTGATATTGGTCCCGGTGCTGGGGAGCATGGAGGACAAGTGGTGGCCCAAGGCACGGCAGAGGAAATTATGCAGGTGCCACAATCCATCACAGGACAATATTTGAGCGGAAAACAATACATTCCTGTCCCAGCCAGACGCCGCAAGGCCAATGACAAATGGCTAGAGGTTATCGGGGCTACGGAAAATAATTTAAAAAAAATCAATGTTCGATTTCCTTTGAATGTTTTTATTTGTATTACCGGGGTCTCGGGTTCTGGTAAAAGCACGCTGATCAATGAAGTGTTATATAAAAAGTTGGCCATGGAGCTCCACCGGGCCAGGACAAAACCTGGTGCTTGTAAAGAAATCAAAGGCTTGGAATACCTGGATAAAGTCATTGATGTAGATCAATCCCCCATTGGTCGTACCCCTCGTTCTAATCCTGCCACCTATACAGGGGTGTTCAATGACATTCGGGAACTTTTTTCCCAAACCCCAGAAGCCAAGGTGAGAGGGTATAAGCCTGGGCGTTTTAGCTTTAATGTCAAAGGGGGCCGTTGTGAGTCCTGCCAAGGGGATGGCATCATTAAAATTGAAATGCATTTTTTGCCCGATGTATATGTGCCTTGTGAAGTTTGCAAAGGTTCCCGTTACAATAGAGAAACCATGGAAGTATTGTATAAAGGAAAAAATATTGCCCAAATCTTGGACATGACTGTGGAACAAGCCTTGGATTTCTTTCAGCATATTCCCAAGATACAGCGAAAATTACAGACTTTATATGATGTGGGGTTGGGTTACATTCGTTTAGGACAGCCGGCGCCAGAATTATCCGGTGGGGAAGCCCAAAGGGTAAAACTGGCCACAGAGCTTTCCCGGCGTTCCAATGGCAAAACTGTATATATTTTGGATGAACCTACCACTGGGTTGCATACTGCAGATATTAAGCAGCTCTTACATGTGCTTCATCGTTTGGTGGATGCAGGGGATACGGTGATTGTGATTGAGCATAATTTGGATGTAATCAAAACAGCGGATTATCTGGTGGATTTAGGCCCAGAGGGGGGACATCGAGGAGGCAAGGTTGTGGCTTCGGGAACACCGGAGACAGTATCCCGGGTGGCAGAATCCCATACAGGGCAGTTTTTACGGACTGTATTAGATGCCTCCCCAATGGAAGAAAATCCTTTTGGTTGTTCCTTTGGTTCCCTTTCCTTGGAACAGGGTTCTCCTTCCTAACAAAAGTGCAGAAGGGACAAACCTTTAGCAAAGAGGTGGGTGCAGGTGTTGTATCCTTGGGGAAGGAATGGGATGTAACGTGACCCCAGAAGAAAAATTAAAACATTTGCCTGAAAAGCCAGGGGTATATTTATTTCGTGATAAATCAGGGATGATTATTTATGTGGGCAAAGCGGTGTCCTTGAAAAATCGGGTGCGTTCTTATTACCAAGCAGCTTCTACCCAGTCAGTGAAAGTCCGTTCCATGATGACCAAGGCTGTGGATTTTGAATATATTGTGACGGATAGTGAAGTGGAAGCCCTGATTTTAGAATCCAATCTGATCAAAGAACACCGTCCAAAGTATAATATTGTTTTAAAAGATGATAAAAGTTATCCTTATATTAAGGTGACTTGTGCTGAAGAATATCCCCGGGTGCTGATTGCTCGTAAGGTTTTGAAAGATGGCAGCCAATATTATGGTCCTTATACCAGGGTAGGGGCTGTGCATGAAACCCTGGCTTTATTGCGGCGTTTATTTCCCCTGCGAACTTGCAAACAAAAGGAATTCGCCAATCGTGGCCGGCCTTGTTTGAATTACCATATTAAACGTTGTGTAGGGCCTTGTACTGGGGCCATTGCCCAGGATGATTATGGTGCTATGGTACGGGAAGTGTGTTTGTTTTTAGAAGGAAAACAAGATGAACTCATCAGTAGACTGACCCAACGGATGAAAGAGGCGGCAGAACAATTGGCCTTTGAAGAAGCAGCAGCCATACGCGACCAATTAAAAGCCATTGCTGCTGTGCTGGAAAAACAAAAAATAGTTAGCGCTGATAGAGTGGATGAGGATGTCATTGCCCTGGCCCGGGAAGGGCAGGCTGCATTGCCTGAAGAAACTTCTTTGGCCCAGGATTTGTTATGTTGTTTAATGATTTTTTTCGTTCGCAGTGGAAAATTGTTAGGGCGAGAACGATTTATGTTGGAAAGAACAGCTGGTGAAAGGGTTGAAGATGTTTTATCGGCTTTTATCAAACAATATTATCATCAAGCGGATTTTATTCCCAGTGAGGTTTTGGTTTCTCAAATGGATATTGATGAGGGAACTTTAATTGGTCAATGGTTAAGTGAAAAGAAGGGAAGCAAGGTGCAGGTCAAAGTGCCTGTAAAAGGAGAAAAAAAGCGCTTGGTGGATATGGTGGCAAAAAATGCGGGATTGGCTTTAGAGGAGGCCCGCTTGGAGAAATTAGCCAGACGAGACGGCACAGAGGATGTAGAACTCTTGGCCCAAGCTTTGGATTTAGCAAAGCCCCCTTTGCGCATGGAATGTTTTGATATTTCCAATATGCAAGGGGCGGAAACCGTGGCTTCCATGGCTGTATTTGAAGAGGGTAAACCAGCATCTGATCAATATCGGAAATTTAAGATCAAGACAGTACAGGGGCCAGATGATTTTGCTTCCATGCAAGAGGCCTTGGAACGAAGGTTTAGACGAGGACAAGAAGAGATTGCTTTGATCAATCGAGGGCAGCTTTCTTCCCGGCAAGCTAAGTTTCACCGCATGCCGGATTTGTTATTAATTGATGGTGGAAAAGGGCAGCTTTCAGCAGCCCGGGAGGTTTTAGAAAAATTAGGGCTAGGGCATATTCCTACCTATGGATTAGCCAAAGAAGAAGAGCTTTTGTTTGCCCCAGATAAATCTGAACCCATTCGTTTGCCACGAAATTCCAGGGCTTTATACGTATTGCAAAGATTGCGGGATGAGGCCCACCGCTTTGCTGTTACATTTCACCGGCAGCTTCGGACCGAGAGAAATCTGAAATCTTTGCTGGATGAAATCGAAGGCATAGGCGATGTGCGCCGACGAGAGTTGTTAAAAGCGTTTCCTACTATGGAAGCCCTTGCCAAGGCCTCTGTGGAAGAATTGGCTGCAGTGCAAGGCATGAACCATAAAGTAGCAGAGGCTGTCAGAGAATTTTTCAAACAAGAAAGAGAGCGCTTATCTGATGGTTCGTAAGGAAAAAGCAGGAAACATGATGTTTTGGTGTTCAATGGGTTTTGAAAATGAGCTGCGGAGTGATTGTTATGTTAACCTATAAAATGATTGCCATGGATTTGGATGATACTTTGCTCAATGATGAGTGGCGGATTAATCCCAGGGATAAAGAAGCCATTTTTCGGGCAAAAGAGGCAGGGGTTCTTGTACTGCTGGCCACTGGAAGAATGTATGGGGCTGCTTTGCCCTATGCCATGGAACTAAACTTAGAGACGCCCCTTATTGTATACCAAGGGGCTTTGATTATAAAACACCATACAGGGGAAATACTATTCCATCATCCGATTCCAAGGGAGCAAGCAGTGGCTGTCCTTGAAACCGTAAAACCCTATGGCTATCATATCAATCTGTATCGCAAGAATGAATTGATCATTGCCCATGAAACCCCGGAGAGTTTGCGTTATGAAGCCATGTCTGGTTGTAAAGCCACTGTGGTGGGGGATTTAAGCTGTTATGTAAAAGAAAATTCCTTTGATCCCATTAAAATTTTAGTAGCAGCCAAGGAGGAACAGTTGGATGCTTTAATCCCAAAATTACAGCAACAATTTGGCCCTCAGTTGCATATAGCCAAATCAAAGCCTTATTTTTTAGAGTTTTCCCATCCCCTGGCCAATAAAGGTCATGCTTTGGCCACCATGGCCCGTTATTATGGGATTGACCGCGAGGAAATTATTGCTGTGGGGGATGGTTTCAATGATATTGAAATGCTTTCCTATGCAGGTTTAGGGGCTGTGGTGGACAATGCCAGGGATTCCATCAAGGCAGTGGCGGATTATATCACAGCTTCCAATAATCAAGGGGGAATTGCCCAAGTCATCCAAACATTTATCTTTCATGACAATGGGGAAAATAAATAAAAAATAAAGAAGATATCTTTGGGAAAGGAGACTTTTCATTGTCAAGATTTGTGGTGGGTGTGGATTTGGGAGGAACGAAAATACATACAGCGCTGGCCGATGAAGAAGGGAATATATTGGCAGAGGTAAGGATAGCCACTGGGGCCCAAGAAGGCCAAACAGCTGTTATCCAACGCATGGTGGATTCAGTGGCAGAGGTATGCACTGCTTTAGGGGGCAATAGCACAGTGGCTTGTATTGGGGTGGGCGTTCCCGGGACCATTCATCCGGATACAGGACTGTTGTTTGTAGCTCCTAATTTGGGTTGGGAGAACATTCCTTTGAGGAGCCTTTTACAGGAAAAGCTGGCGGCGCCGGTTTATACGGACAATGACGCCAATTTGGGTGCCTGGGGAGAATCATTGTTCGGAGCAGGGGTGGGGATGCCCCATCTGATGTATGTTACTGTGAGTACAGGCATAGGTGCTGGTTTGATTTTGAATGGGAACATCATTCATGGGGTGCAGGGAGGAGCAGGTGAAATCGGGCATATGGTGTTGGATCCCCAGGGGCCCTTATGCCATTGCGGTAAACGAGGGTGTTTGGAAGCCCTGGCTTCTGGAACAGCTATGGCCAAAACAGCCCGCCAGCTGGTGGCCGCAGGGCAAGGGCAAAGAATTTTGGCCCAAGCCAAGGGGCAAGTGGAGAATATTACTGCCCAAACAGTGGCCCAAGCAGCTGCCCAAGGGGATCCCCAGGCTGTGGAAATTCTAAAGCATGCTGGGAGTATGTTGGGACTGGGACTAGCCAATGCTGCAGAGCTTTTGAACCCTGGACTGATTATTTTGGGCGGAGGGGCAATGAATGCGGGCGAATCCCTGTGGTTTAGTATGCAACAAAGCATGGCGCAAAATCTTTCTGCTGATACCAAGAGGCAACTTACCTTGGTTCCCGCAGCCTTGGGCAAACGTTCAGCCTTAATGGGAGCTGTGGCGTTGGCTTTATCCGAGTTTCGCGCTGCAAAATAAACGGCTATGCTGGTTGTAAAATAAATTTTTCATTGGAGCAAATGATGAGAAACCGTTTTTGTTTGATAGATGACAAAAAACGGCTTTTTTATTTATTTTGATAGTATAGGCAAGCGCTTACTTCATAGGCCTTGGTGTATGATTTATATAAAAGTCCATTGTTAAATAGTAAGATGTATTTTGTATTATCAGAAAAGAGGATAAAAGTATCCTCATGGTATGTCATTAGGATACCTTCATAAAGGGGCCGGCGTAAAGAGGATAATATGAGATGGTTTACTATGGTATAATAACTTGTTTGATGGACTTAGATAAAACAGAAAAACTTTGCTGCATAAAAGGTTATGAATGGGAAACCTTATGGCTGAGGACTTTTTTCTTTTGTTCCAACTGGTCCTTAGAGGCTATAATGGGAAAGCCAAAACATAAGTAGGAAATCAATATTGTCATACAAATAAAAAAGAGGGATTCATTTGACCAATTTGAGATATGGAAAAGAAAACTGGCATAGTTTTGAACAGGGGATTCAAAAAGAATGGTTGGTAACCAATGGATTAGGCGGCTATGCTTCTTCCACCATCATCAATGCCAATATTCGCAAATACCACGGTTTATTGGTGGCTGCCTTAAATCCTCCGGTGGAACGAACCTTGTTGGTATCCAAAGTGGATGAACGGGTGGAGGTAGAGGGCAAAACATATAACTTGGCTACCAATCAGACAGTGAAAGGGGTAACAGAGTTTGGCTTTATCCACCAACAAGCCATGACAGTAAAACCAGTTCCCTGTTTTACCTATAGCTTTCGGGATATTTTGATAGAAAAAAGGATATTTATGGTGCATGGGAAAAACACCACTGTTTTATTGTATCACATCCAAAATGGGGCTGACGAACTCCAATGCACCTTTGAACCTTTGGTCAATTATAGGGATTTTCATTGGACTGTACATCATGGGCAAATTAATGTAGCTACTAGAATAAAAGATGGAGGCGTGGGGGTGCAATGTACCTTAGGCGGAGCTGCTGGGGTTGGGGTACCCCATCTCACCATCATGAGCAACCAAGGGCAATATGTGCCCAGGGAAGATTGGTTTTTAGGCATGTATTATCAAGCTGAGGAGGAGCGGGGTGAAAACCCTGTAGAGGATCATTATATACCCGGTAAGTTTATTGTTTCTTGTGCTCCTTTTGAGGAAAAAACCATTACCTTACTTTTATCAGCCAATATAAGTGATGAGACAGAGGGCTTTATGTCTGATGGAAATATTTTAATGCAGGAGGAAATCAGCAGGCAAGAACATTTGTTGCAAAAGGCTGGGTTTTGCGATGACTATAGCAAACCTTTGGTTTTGGCAGCAGATGCTTTTGTGGTGTGGCGGGAATCCACCAGAACCAAAAGCGTCATAGCAGGATATCATTGGTTTAACGATTGGGGTCGGGATACCATGATTGCTTTGCCAGGTCTTACCTTGGTCACTGGTCGCTTTGCAGACGCAGCGGATATTTTGCTTACCTTTGCCCAATATTGTAAGGACGGTTTATTGCCCAATATGTTTCCTGATCAAGCTGGCCAGGAGCCTTTATACAATACAGTAGATGCTTCTCTATGGTATTTTCACGCTGTTTATAAATATTTACAGTACACAGGGGATTTTGACTTTGTGATGGAGCAAATCTATCCTGTATTGCAGGAAATCATACGCTGGCATATTCATGGCACCCAGTATCAAATCAAAATGACAGAGGATGGTTTGCTACAGGCTGGGGGCCCGGAAAATCAGCTGACTTGGATGGATGCCAAGGTGGATCATTGGGTGGTTACGCCCCGCCATGGGAAGCCAGTGGAAATATCGGCTTTGTGGTATAATGCTTTGCGGGTGATGGAAACCTTAGCAAATCAGGGGGGAAAGGACTTTGCCTTTCAGGGCTTAGCAGCTAAGGTAAAAGACTCCTTTGAGAGGGAGTTTTGGTATACAAAGGGTGGTTATTATTATGATGTATTGCAGCCCAATGGGGTAAAGGATGCCCATTTCCGCCCCAATCAAGTTTTGGCCATGGGCTTGCCCTTTTCTCCGGTGGCGCCGGAGCGGGCCAGGGAGGCTTTACAAAAAGTTTGGAGCCAATTGTATGCCACCTATGGTTTGCGCAGCTTATCATTGTATGATCCAGATTATCAAGGGGTGTATCAAGGGGATAGGGTCAAAAGGGATGGGGCTTATCATCAAGGCACTGTTTGGAGCTGGCTCATGGGACCATTTGTTACTGCATATCGCAAAGCCTATGGCTATGGGCCCAGGGATAGAAAACAGGCTGCTATCTTTTTAGCCCCCTTTCAAGAGCATATCAGGGATCATGGGATAGGCTATGTATCAGAAATCTTTGATGGCAATGAGCCCATAAAACCCCGGGGCAGTATTGCCCAAGCCTGGGGGGTGGCTGAAGTTTTACGTGCTTATGTAGAAGATGTTTTGGAAATTAGAAATTGGAAATGGGATTTACCGCAGGAAGGGGAGAATGAGTATGGATTGTTTACTACAAGTTGATGTGGGACATTTATGCAATGCAGCAGGAGAAGTGGATTTATTATCAGAAAAGGATTGTGAGTCCTTGGGGCAAACCTATGGCGCAGTGTTTCGTTCTTTTCAACAGACTTCCCAAAATGCCCAATCTCCTTTGGCTTTGTCATTGCAGGGAAATACGATAATTCCCCAAATCAAAGCCTTGGCCCAGCAGCTAAAAGCATCCTATGATACCATATTGTTATTGGGTATTGGCGGATCCGCTTTGGGAGCCAGGGCTGCGCATCAATTTATCAATGGTCCTTTTTATCATTTAGAACAAAAACAGAAACCAAGGTTTTTCGTTTTGGATAATCTGGATCCCCTATTGGTGGCTAAATTGGAACAAGTGCTGGATATGAAAAAAACGGCCTTGATTTATACCAGTAAGTCTGGATCAACCCCAGAAACAGCGGCCCAGTTTGTGTACTTTTATAGGAAATATATGGAGGCTGGGGGCAATCAAAAGGACATCACCATTATTTGTGATCCCGGGGATAATGGGATCAATGCCATTGCCCGGGAATTGGGTTGTCATTTGCTGCATATTCCCAAGGATTTACCTGGACGATATTCTGTTTTATCGGCAGTAGGATTTTTGCCTGGGGAACTGGTGGGCATTGATAGTCAGGAAATGTTAACTGGGGCTCAAACAATACAGCAAGCCATTTTAGAACAGCCTTTGGAGAAAAATGCTTTATTTTTGCTAGGAACCTGTTTATATCAATTGTCTCAGAAGGGCAAGACCATGCATGTTTTGTTTAATTACAGTAATTTTTTATATGAGTTCGGCTTATGGTTTGTACAATTATGGGCAGAAAGTTTAGGGAAAAAAACCACCTTGGATGGCACAATTGCCTATGCAGGGACCACACCATTAACCAGCTTAGGCGCTACGGATCAGCATTCTATTTTACAGCTCTTCAAAGAAGGGCCCCGGGACAAAGTCATTGGTTTTGTAACCATGCATGAATTTCCTGCTGATCCCATTTTGCCAGGAGAATTTCCGAACAAAAAAGAATATGCTTATTTTGCTGGAAAAACCATGGCCAAACAATTGCATATTGAGCAAATGGCCACAGAAATGACCTTGGTGGGAGCCGGGGTGCCCTGTTACCGTTTGGTGCTGAAAGATTTTTCCGCCAAAACCCTGGGGGCTTTGTTTTATTTTTATGAAGCACTGGTGGTGTATACGGCTGCCCTCTGGCACATCAATCCTTATAATCAACCTGGGGTAGAAGAAGGCAAGCATATGACCTATGCCTTGATGGGTAGGGAAGATTATCTGGAGAAGCAATCTGCCTATGAGGAAGCAGTGAAGCAATTTGATACACAAAGAAAAATATTGGGATTATAAAGCTTGGCAGAAATATTTGATTTCTCCCAGCTATATCGCTGGCCTGAAGTGATTGCTTTGTGATTTGCAGCGATACAATGCAATGTATAAGGAGGGGAGTCATTTGGCAGCACAACGTTTTATCATTGTAACAGGACTTTCTGGGGCAGGGAAATCCCAAGTGGTGCGTTGTTTGGAGGACATGGGCTATTTTTGTGTAGACAATTTACCGCCCACCTTGATTCCCAAGTTTGCTGAATTATGTTCCCAAGTCAAATCTGGCATCAAAAAAATTGCTTTGGTGGTGGATATCCGGGGCGGAGAATTTTTTGATTCATTGTCCAGTGTGTTGGCAGAGCTGGACCAAGCAGGGATTTTATATCACATTTTATTTTTAGAAGCTTCGGATGAAACCCTGGTGAGACGTTTCAAAGAATCCCGCCGTAGCCATCCTTTAAGCTCAGATGGTGAAGTGCTGCAATGGGTCAAACAAGAGCGGGGTATGTTGGAGGAATTTCGGGGCAAAGCCCATAAAATCATTGATACATCTGATTTAACCCCAGGTCAATTGAGAAAGGAAATCAGCAATCTATACGGAGGCAATGCCGAGGCTTTTCATATGCATATTACAGTGGTTTCCTTTGGTTTTAAATATGGCATTCCTTTGGATAGTGATTTAGTGTTTGATGTACGTTTTTTGCCCAATCCTTACTATAACCCCGCTTTACGGCCTTTGACAGGAAATGAGCTTGCTGTGCAGAAAGTTGTGTTGGAGAATGACACTGCCACGCAATTTATGGATAAGTTTCTTAATATGATAGGGTTTTTATTGCCAGAATATATGAAGGAAGGAAAATCAACCTTAATGATATCCATTGGTTGTACAGGGGGCAAACACCGTTCTGTTACCATAGCCAATAAATTGGTTGAATATCTACAGAGCCATCAATATCAAGTGCAAATTAGACATCGAGATATACACCGCAGTTCAGAAGTGGGAAAATCATGAGATTTATCAAATGGTTGTATCCTGGTTTAGGGGTGAAACGATGGATGTTTTTGGCCCTGGGGGGCATTGTTTTGTGTATGGTTGGCACAATCCTTTTGGTTGCCGCCATATTCCCCTTGACCAGGGCGGAAATCCTGTTGCAAGCAGAATATTGGCTGGGGCCAGTATCCCGCTGGCCGTGGGTTTTGTTGATTCCCTTTTTGGGGCTTCTTATTTTGGCCTTGGGGATTTATATTGGCTTTCGTTCGTTATTGGTTGCCCTGGCACCCATAAGTGACCAAAGTGTATTGGATGTATTGTATAGCAGACGTTATTTGCGGCGAGGTCCTAAAATTGTGGTCATTGGTGGGGGGACAGGCCTTTCCACATTGCTGCGCGGGTTAAAAAATTATACCAGCAACATTACGGCCATTGTGTCTGTGGCAGATGATGGAGGAAGCTCAGGAAAACTAAGAGCAGATCTGGGTATCTTGGCTCCCGGGGATATTCGCAATTGTATTGTGGCTTTGGCAGATAAGGAGCCCCTGATGGAAGCACTTTTACAATATCGTTTTCATAGCGGGGAATTATCCGGGCATAGTATGGGTAATTTATTGCTGGCAGCTTTGAATGATTTAACCGGAGAATTTTATCAAGCTGTACAAGGGATGAACAGGGTATTGGCTATCAGAGGGCGGGTGTTACCTGTTACCTTACAAAATGTAACCTTAGGAGCAGAGTTTTCTGATGGAAATAAGGTCCAAGGAGAATCAGCCATTCCTAAATACGGTAAAAAAATTCGTAGGATTTTTTTAGAGCCAGCGGATTGTTATCCCTTGCCTGAAGCATTGGAAGCTATTTTAGACGCAGATGCTGTGGTCTTAGGCCCTGGCAGTTTGTATACCAGTGTTTTGCCTAATTTGGTGGTGCATGGCATGGGAGATGTGTTGGCTCGTTCTCCGGCCATTAAAATTTATGTATGCAATATTATGACCCAAAAGGGGGAAACGGATGGCTATTCTGCTAGCAAGCATTTGGAAGCCATTGTGGCCCAAGTGGGTGATGTGGTAGATTATATGTTGGTGAATACCGGACAAATGTCTAAAAGTGCCAAATCCCGCTACCGCAAGGAAGGGGCCACCATGGTGCAAGCAGATATACGCCAAATTGAGAAAATGGGGGTAAGGGTGATTACAGGCAACTTTATGCAGGAAGATAATGTTGTCCGGCATCATGCCGAAAGGATTGCCAAAGTTTTGGTTCGTTTGACATTAGCCAAAAGAAAAGTACGAATGAAATATTCTCTGAAAAACAAAAAATAAATCCCTCAATATGGGGATAAGTTTGAAAATAAAAGGGGCCTGCATATGTCTTTCTCTGTATTGGTTAAAGACGAATTGGCCAGAGTGAATGGCCCGGCTCGCTGCTGTAAACTGGCGGAGCTTTCAGCTTTAGCCAAATTGGATGGTACTGTACAAATTAGGGATGGCCATGCCTCTTTGCGGATTATGAATGAAAATGCAGCAGTGGCTAGAAAAATATTTATGATGTTAAAAGAATTGTTTGGCGTGCAAACAGAAATTCATGCAGAAAGAAAAATTAAATTGCGTAAAAATATTGTGTATATGGTTCGGGTTTCCTCTCATCCCAGTGTTTTAGAAATCTTATCCTTATTAGGGCTTGTGACCAAAAGGGGAAATTTTGAGCAGGGTATCCGCAGTGCCTTAATTCGCCGGGATTGTTGCCGCCGGGCTTATTTAAGAGGCGCTTTTTTGGGTGGGGGTTCCATCAGCAATCCTGAAGGAACATATCATTTAGAAATCATAACAACCCATGAATCATATGCTGGTGAACTGGCCCGATTGATGCAGCGATTTCATTTATCAGCTAAAGTTAGCTGCCGGAAACATTGGTGGGTGGTATATTTAAAAGAGAGCGAACAGATTGCCATCTTTTTAAGCATTGTGGGCGCCCATACCGCTTTGCTGGAATTTGAAAATACCCGCATTTATAAAGAAATGCGCAATCAAGTTAATCGTTTGGTGAATTGCGAAACAGCCAATTTGAATAAATCAGTGAATGCAGCGGTGAGACAAGTGGCGAATATCAACTATGTGGTAGAGCACTGGGGATTAGAAAATTTACCATTATCCCTCAGGGCAGTGGCTGAAGCCCGTTTGGCTTATCCTGATATCAGTTTGCGGGAATTGGGCGAGTTAATGAGCCCTAAATTGGGTAAATCAGGGATTAATCATAGAATGCGAAAAATTGAAGAAATGGCTGAGCAATTGCGCAAAGGAGAGATACCAGGGAGACACCATAATCATACCTAAAGATTTGTATGATGTACTTTTAAGAAGAAATAAAGCTATAAAAATATATATGTTCCTTTTATTATAAACAAGGAATCAGATGATTGCTAGGGACTGTATTCGTAAATAGCAAAAGGGATAGAAAATAATGTATGGATAAAATGAGGAAAAAGGTAAATGCTGTAAAAGAAAACCTGGCCTATTTTAATAGAAGGAACTGAACCGTTTTTTTTCTATAAATAATGGATAGGAGAAGGAACTATTTTCCTCGCGGCGAATAAAACAGCATAATACATTGCTGAAATGGTGTACCATTGTACCAACCAATAGGGCGCAATGGGTAACACAACTTCAGGATAAGGATGATGTGATTCCTTTGATACATGAAGCGCATGCTGTTGAAACAAAATAAGTAAATCTGAGCCAAATTGATTGCATAATGATTGCATAATGATTGTATGATGAAAGATGAAAATAGATGATAGCAGATAGAAGAAATGAAAATCGTAACTGGAAGGGATGTTGTAAATGCCCAAAAAGACCATTCGGGATATTGAGGTAGCCCAAAAAAAAGTATTGGTACGGGTGGATTTTAATGTGCCTTTGGACAAAGAGGGAAATGTAGCGGATGATACAAGAATTAAGGCAGCTTTGCCCACCATTCAATATTTGCGGGAAAAAGGGGCCAAAGTCATTTTAATTTCTCATTTGGGACGTCCCAAAGGTAAAGTGGATGAACGGTATCGCTTAACGCCAGTGGCCAAACGTTTGCAAGAGCTATTAGGCGCTCCTTTGGTGAAAGTAGATGAATGTGTGGGCAATGAACCCACCCGGGCGGTTGAGCAAATGCAGCCAGGAGATGTGGTTTTGCTGGAAAACGTAAGATTCCACCCAGAAGAAGAAAAAAATGATCCTGCTTTTGCCTCCCGTTTGGCTAAATTGGCGGATGTGTATGTGGATGACGCCTTTGGCGCTGCCCACCGGGCCCATGCTTCCACTGATGGAGTGGCCAGGATAATTCCCGGGGTAGCAGGGTTTTTAATGGAAAAAGAATTGGAAATGTTAGGACAAGCAGTCCATGATCCCCAGAGGCCTTTTGTGGCTATTTTAGGTGGAGCCAAAGTTTCGGATAAAATCGGGGTTATCGGGAATTTATTGGGCAAAGTAGATACCTTGATCATTGGTGGTGGCATGGCCAATACTTTTCTCAAAGCAAAGGGATTTGAAACAGGGAAATCTTTGCTGGAGCCGGATAAAGTGGCTTTGGCTGGAGAACTGTTAGCCCAGGCAGCGGAAAAGGATGTGGAATTGTTGTTGCCAGATGATTTGGTGGTGGCTTTGGCCGTGGATCCCGATGCAGAACAAAAGGTAGTGGCAGCTGATGCCATTCCCGAGGAATGGATGGCCTTAGACATTGGCCCCCAAACCATTGCCCGCTATAGTGCAGCGGTAAAAGAGGCGAAAACTGTGATTTGGAACGGTCCTATGGGTGTTTTTGAAATGGCTCCTTTTGCCCAAGGTACCTTCAAAGTGGCCGAAGCCTTGGCTGCCAGTGAGGCCATTACAGTGGTGGGTGGAGGCGATTCCGTGGCAGCTGTGAGAAAAGCCGGGCTGGCGGATAAGATTTCCCATATTTCCACCGGTGGAGGCGCTTCCCTGGAATTTTTAGAGGGCAAGACGCTGCCTGGGGTGGATGTTTTACAAGAAAAATAGATGTTAACCTTTGGCAATTTCACTTGTTAGAGGATGTAATTTTAGAGGAGGCTGGGATGCTGTGCGAATACCTTTGATTGCAGGAAATTGGAAAATGTATCAAACTGTGGCTGAAACCGTGGCGTATATCAAGGAGTTAAAAACACAATTATCAGGAATAACCGGGGTGGATGTTGTGCTTTGTCCTCCTTATACGGCTTTGTTTGCTGCCGGAGAAGCTATAAAAGGAAGTTCTATTCATTTGGCTGCCCAAAATATGCATTGGCAGGAGGAAGGGGCTTATACAGGGGAAATTGCCCCGGATATGCTCAAGGAAGTAGGGTGCGAATATGTCATTATAGGGCACTCGGAACGCAGGCAATACTTTGGGGAAACCAATGAAACTGTGAACCAAAAAATCAAAGCCGCCCAAAAGCACGGCTTGATTCCCATTGTTTGTGTGGGAGAAACCTTGGAACAACGGGAAACCGGGATAACAGAACAAATTATTGGTGAGCAAGTAAAAGAGGCTTTGGTTGATTTGACTGCAGACCAAGTGGCTGCTTTGGTCATTGCCTATGAACCCATATGGGCCATTGGGACTGGGCGTACAGCCTCAGCTGATGATGCCCAACAAGTCAATGGATTTATCCGCAAAGTAGTAGAGGAGCTGGTTGGCCAAGAAGCAGCTGAAGCAGTGCGTATTCAATATGGCGGTAGCGTCAAGCCGGATAATATCAAAGGATTGATGGCTAAGCCGGATGTGGACGGAGCCCTGGTGGGTGGGGCTAGTCTAAAACCTGGTAGTTTTGCGGAGATTGTAAAAGCTTCGGTTTAGAGTCGTGGGAGTGTGGAATTTGTGATAAAACAAAAGGGTCCCCTGGCCTTAATTATTTTAGATGGTTGGGGTTTAGCGGCTGAAGGGCAGGGCAATGCCATTACATTGGCCCATACGCCGCATATGGATCAATACAAAGAACAATACCCCTATACCACATTATCTGCCAGTGGGCATGATGTGGGATTGCCCACCGGGCAAATGGGAAATTCAGAAGTTGGACATTTGAATATTGGGTCCGGCAGGATTATTTATCAGGATTTAACGCGCATTAGCAAATCCATTGAAAAGGGAGATTTTTATACCAATTCTGTTTTAATGGAAGCCATGCAAAAAACAGTGCAGCATAAATCTGCTTTGCATATCATGGGTTTGCTTTCTGATGGTGGTGTACATAGTCATATTTCCCATTTGTTTGCTGTGCTCATGTTAGCCAAACAATGGCAAATCAAGCAGGTGTATATCCATTGTTTCATGGATGGAAGGGATACTTCCCCCACCAGTGGGTTGCAGTATATTGAACAATTGGAAATAAAATTGCAGGAACTGGGTTTGGGGCAAATTGCCACTGTGATGGGCCGTTACTATGCCATGGATCGGGATCGGCGTTGGGAAAGGGTTCGTCAGGCCTATCGAGCCATGGTGAATGGAGAAGGTTTAAAAGCAAAATCCGCCAGGAGTGCGGTGAAAGAATCCTATGAACAGGGGAAAACCGATGAATTCATTTTACCTACAATCATTGAAGATGAGCAAGGAAAACCTTTGGCCTCAATTCAACCAGGGGATGCTGTGATTTTTTATAATTTTCGTCCGGATCGGGCCAGGGAAATTACCCGGGCTTTTGTGGATCAAGATTTCGACGGTTTTGAAAGACCTAAGGGGCCATTGGGAGTATATTTTGTCTGCATGACCCAATATGACAAAACCATTGAAGCCCCAGTGGCTTTTTTGCCGGAGAAAATTAGCAATACCTTGGGAGAAATCTTGGCTGCCCATAAAATCAAACAACTCCGCTTGGCGGAAACAGAAAAATATGCCCATGTTACCTTTTTCTTTAATGGAGGCGTAGAATATCCCAATCAACATGAAGATCGTATTTTGGTGCCCTCGCCCAAGGTATCAACCTATGATTTAAAGCCAGAAATGAGCGCTTGGGAAGTCACAGATAAAGCCTTAGAACAAGTTGCCTTGGGCACTTATCAAGTGATCATTATTAATTTCGCCAATCCCGATATGGTAGGGCATACGGGCATTGTAGATGCCGCAGTTAAAGCCGTTGAGACAGTGGATCATTGTTTGGGACAAATTGTAGAGGCCATTCTAGCAAAGGATGGCATGGTGGTCATTACAGCGGATCATGGCAATGCGGAATTGATGTTGGATGAAAAAGGAAAACCAGTGACAGCCCATACCTTGGATCCCGTTCCTTTCCTATTGGTTGGCAAGGGGTTAGAAAAAGTTCATTTAAAAAACGGGCGTTTGGAAGATATTGCGCCCACCATATTGGATATATTAGGCCTTGAAAAGCCGAGGGAAATGACTGGGGAAAGTCTGATTGAGGGATAATGGTGATAAAAAAGATAGTCTTGTAACAAGATGAAGGTGAGTTTTAGTCTATCTTTGTATGAAAATTTAAAGTATTCAGTTCTTTATGAATGGGGAGGATGTTTATGTCAATCATTGCCGATGTATTTGCCAGAGAAATATTGGATTCCAGGGGTAACCCCACAGTGGAAGTGGATGTATTATTGGAAGATGGTACTTTGGGCCGGGCTGCAGTCCCTTCAGGGGCTTCCACAGGGGCTTATGAAGCAGTGGAGCTTAGGGATACAGAGGAAAGCCGTTACCAAGGCAAAGGTGTAGCCACTGCTGTGAAGAATGTCAATGACATTATTGCCCCTGAGCTCATTGGATGTGATGCCACCCAGCAGGTGGAAATTGATACTTTGCTTCGGCAATTGGATGGAACGGAAAACAAAGGGAAGTTAGGGGCCAATGCTATTTTAGGTGTCTCCTTGGCTGTAGCCAAGGCAGCAGCGGAAGCTGTGGGCTTGCCTTTGTATCAATATTTGGGTGGTGTCAATGGGAAAAAATTACCTGTTCCTATGATGAATATTTTAAATGGGGGCAAACATGCGGACAATAATGTGGATATCCAAGAATTTATGATTATGCCTGTGGGGGCTTCCAATTTTGCAGAAGCTTTGCGTATGGGTGCTGAAGTATTCCATACCCTAAAAAAAGTGTTACAGAAAAAAGGTCTAAATACTGCGGTGGGCGATGAAGGCGGATTTGCTCCTAACCTTGGTTCCAATGAAGAAGCCTTGGCTGTCATTGTGGAAGCCATTGAGCAGGCGGGTTACAAACCAGGGGAAGATGTATGCATGGCCTTGGATGTGGCGGCCACAGAATTATATCAAAATCAGGCTTATGTATTCGAAGGTCGTTCCCTGTCTGCAGCGGATATGGTGGAATATTATCTGTCTTTGTTGAATAAGTATCCCATATTGTCCATTGAAGACGGGTTGGCAGAAGATGATTGGGATGGATGGAAATTATTTACGGATAAGGTAGGCAAGCGTTTACAAATCGTAGGGGATGATTTGTTTGTGACCAATACAAAGCGGCTGGCCCAGGGCATTGCCACTGGTGTGGCCAATTCCATTTTAATCAAAGTCAACCAAATTGGGACTTTGACCGAAACCTTGGATGCCATTGAAATGGCCAAAAGGGCTGGATATACAGCAGTGGTAAGCCACCGTTCAGGGGAAACAGAGGATGTGACCATTGCGGATCTTGTGGTGGCCACCAATGCAGGTCAGATAAAAACCGGTGCTCCTTCCCGGACAGACAGAGTAGCAAAGTATAATCAATTGTTGCGTATTGAAGAAGAGTTGGGTGGCGCAGCAGGTTATGATGGTAAAAAAGCTTTATATTGTATTGAGGTGTAAAAGATTTTGCTTGGGGCTATGGCCATAGTCCCAAGCAAATTAGAAATCTAGGATTTTCAGGAATTGTAGACCAAAAGGCTTAAAAAGTTATTTTGGATACAATGAAGGGCGATGCTTTTTGGTTTTGCCAAAGCAGGGGTTTATTCATTGATTGGCATATTGGTTGTTCGACTTACATGAAGTTTTTTGGGGAAGCGAACAGGCCAATTGTCATCTTTTGTTGCCCATGCTATAATATGCTCTGTATGGAGTAGCAGAGGAGGTGAGAACGTTGCTTCAAACTGTATTATTCGTCCTTCATGTGATCATATGTATAGCTCTTATTGCTTCTATTTTATTGCAATCCGGGAAAAGCGCTGGTTTATCCGGTTCCATTGCCGGGGGGGCAGAAACTTTTTTTGGTAAGAAAAAGGGCATGGATGAGATGCTGAGCAAAGCGACGATGATAATTGCCATTTTGTTCGGCGCCTTGGCCTTAATCATGGAAATTTGGTATAGGTAAAATTTAGAAATACAAAGAAAAGGAGGCCTTGTTTTACATTGGAAAATATACATTTGGCATATTTTGCAGCCGGTGCAGGGGTGCTTGCGTTGTTGTTCGCCCTTTTTTCCATGCTACAAGTGTTGAAAGAAAGCATGGGCACAGCCAAGATGAAAGAATTGTCCGAGGCAGTGCAAGAGGGCGCTATGGCCTACATGAATCGTCAATATAAAACCTTAATTCCTTTCGTTGTGGTTGTTTTTATTGTATTATGGATTTTGCAATATTTTATTAAGCCAATGGAAGGCGGCCATTTGCCCATTGGAATCGAATCCGCTATTTCCTTTTTGGTGGGTGCCGTTTGTTCTGCCATCGCAGGTTACATAGGAATGAACAGTACCACCAAGGCCAATGCTAGAACAGCGGAAGCTGCTCGCAGCCATGGTTTGGGCAAAGCACTGCAAGTGTCTTTTAGGGCTGGTTCTGTCATGGGTTTGGCTGTGGCAGGGTTAGGTTTATTAGGGGTATCTGTGTTATACATTGTGTTCCAAAGTCCTCTTATTATTAATAGTTTTGCTTTTGGTGCCTCTATGGTAGCCTTCTTCGCTAGGGTTGGTGGTGGTATCTTTACCAAAGCTGCGGATGTGGGTGCTGACTTGGTGGGGAAAGTGGAAGCCGGTATCCCGGAAGATGATCCCCGTAACCCTGCTACCATTGCTGATAATGTGGGAGATAATGTAGGGGATACCGCTGGTATGGGTGCTGATTTGTTTGAATCATATGGTGCTACTACCATTGCTGCCATGCTCATTGGGAATACCTTGTTTGGCTTCCCAGGGGTAATCTTCCCCTTGTTGGTGGGTGCCATAGGGATTGTGGCAGCCATCATTGGTACTTTTACGGTTCGCACCAAAGAGGGTGGGAATCCCCAAGCTGCTTTGAACGTAGGTTTATGGACCACCAATATCTTGACAGCCATTGGCACTTATTTTGTAGCCAAAGCAGTTTTCCCTGCTGATTTGACAGTGGATGTGTTGGGCCATAGTGTGGCCCTGGGCAATGTTTCCTTTGGGATCTTTATGGCCGTATTGGCTGGTCTGATTGTCAATTTAGCTGTGGGATATTTGACAGAATATTATACATCGAACCAAAGGCCTCCGGCCATTAGAATTGCCGAGGCTTCTAAATCCGGTCCTGCTACTAATATTATCCATGGTTTATCTGTAGGGATGGAATCCGTATTTATTCCTATGATGGTGTTTGCAGCTGCTATTTTCTTTTCCTTTTGGATCGTCTTAACTTATTCACCAACTCCGGAAGCTGCAGCCATTTGGTCTATTTACGGCATTGCCATGGCAGCCATGGGTATGCTTTCCACCGCTGGTATTGTGGTGGCCATGGACTCCTTTGGTCCTGTGGCGGATAATGCCGGTGGTATTGCCGAAATGGCTGAATTGCCCCCAGAAGTACGGGAAAAAACTGACAAATTAGATGCTGTGGGGAATACCACGGCCGCCATTGCCAAGGGTTTTGCCATTGGTTCCGCAGCCCTTACTGCTTTGGCGTTGTTCAGCGCTTATGTGGATAGTGTGAAACATAAATTTGGCTTAATGGATTTCACTGTAAACCTAACTGATCCCATTGTTTTAGTTGGTCTGTTTATTGGCGCTGCAGTACCCTTCTTGGTGGGCTCAAGTACCATGCGAGCTGTGGGAGATGCTGCTTTTGATATGGTGGCAGAAGTGCGTCGCCAATTCAAAGAAATTCCTGGCATTATGACGGGAAAAGGGAAACCTGATTATGCCCGTTGTGTTGATATTGCCACCAAGTCTGCCATTAGCAAAATGATTTTCCCTGGTATTGTGGCTGTGCTATTTCCTCCTTTGGTTGGTTTCCTGTTGGGAGCCAAAGCCTTGGCCGGTTTCTTAGCTGGTTTGACTGCCACTGGGGTGTTATTGGCTTTGTTCTTGGCCAATGCCGGTGGAGCTTGGGATAATGCGAAGAAGTACATCGAATCAGGTCATTTAGGCGGTAAAAACAGTGAGCCCCATAAAGCTGCTGTTATTGGGGATACAGTGGGTGATCCTTGTAAGGATACCTCTGGTCCTGCCATGAACCCGTTGATCAAAGTGGCTGGAACCATTTCCTTGATCATTGGGCCTCTGTTGACCAGATTATAGAATGGAGTAAGTTTTTGTGAAGAAGCTGGGGCTAGAGTCCCAGCTTTCTTTATGCATTGCCAAATCATGATCATTGCATGGCCCGGATGAGCTACAGCATAGGATTATTTAAAAATAAAATGACTTGGGTATGCTTGTTGGTAAGGAAGAACAATAAGGCTTCATCTGATTTTTGCTAATAGCAGTGTGTATAAAAAATTTTTCAATCCAAAAGGAGTGGATAAAATGGAAACTGTAAATAATCCCCAAGTGCGTATTGAAACAGAAAAAGGGAACATTGTATTGGAGCTTTTTGCTAAAGATGCCCCAGGTACTGTGGAGAATTTTCAATCCTTGATTCAAAAAGGCTTTTATAATGGCTTGACTTTTCACCGGGTGGTGCCAGATTTTGTGGTACAAGGGGGCTGTCCCAATGGCAATGGAACCGGGGGACCTGGATATACCATTCCTTGTGAGATCAATCCCAACAAACATTTGCGGGGAGCCCTTTCCATGGCCCACCGGGGAAAGGATACAGGGGGTAGTCAATTTTTCATCTGTTTAGGTGATTTCCCCCATTTAGATGGGGTGCATACAGTGTTCGGAACAGTGGTTGAGGGCATGGATGTGGTGGATAAGCTGGAAGCTGGGGATACAATGAACCAAGTTGTGCTGGTCACTGAATAGGACTTTAGCCATGGAACAGTTGCAAGTATTGGAAATCATTGCTTCAGAAACAGGGATATCCTTGGGACAAGTAAAAAGTACAGTTGCTTTGCTGGATGACGGCAATACAGTCCCCTTTATTACCAGGTATCGCAAAGAGATGACTGGAGAACTGGATGAGGTAAAAATCAGGCACATCGAAGAACGCCTTAAATTTTACCGCAACTTGAATGCCCGCAAAGAAGAAGTTATCCGTTTGATTCAGGAGCAGGGGAAACTAAACCCTGAGTTACAAGAAAAGATAATGGCAGCAACTAAACTGACCCAGGTGGAGGATTTATACAGGCCTTATCGTCAGAAGAGAAAGACCCGCGCTTCTGTGGCCCGGGAAAAGGGATTGGAACCATTGGCCCAGTATTTGCTTTCCTTTCCCCTGGAAGGTGATGTATGGGAAATAGCTGCTGCATATGTGGATGAAAAAAAAGGGATTGCAGAACCAGAAGAGGCCTTACAAGGTGCCCAGGATATTGTGGCTGAAGATATTGCCGATGATCCAGAGCTTAGGGGATGGGTCAGGGAATTTACCTATCAAAAGGGCATTCTGTGTACAAAAGCCAAAAATCCCGAGGTATCTTCTGTTTACCAAATGTATTATGATTTTCAAGAACCCCTTGGGCGTATTGCTCCCCACCGGGTGTTGGCCATAAACCGAGGGGTCCGGGAAGAAGTGCTGCGGGTGGGGGTAGAAGTTGACACCCAAAGGATTCTTGCCTTTTTACAAAAAAAAGTGGTCAAACAAGATGCCATTACCCTGCCATGGGTGCTGAAAGCAGTGGAAGATGGTTACCAGCGGTTAATGGCCCCAGCAGTAGAGCGGGATATTCGAAGTCAGCTCACAGAAAAGGCGGAAGAAAGGGCTGTTGTCATATTGTCTAAAAACCTACGCAGCCTTTTATTGCAACCCCCAGTAAAGGGAAAAGTGGTTTTGGGGGTTGACCCAGCTTATCGTACTGGTTGCAAGTGGGCAGTGGTGGATGCCACAGGAAAAATGTTGGAAGTAGGGGTTGTATATCCCACCCCGCCCCAAAACCGCTTGGAGGAAGCTTTACAGGATTTTAAGCGTTTGGTGAAGCAATATGATGTGGATGTCATTGCTGTGGGCAATGGTACTGCTTCCCGGGAAACAGAACAATGTATCGTGCAATTGATTCAGAGCCATAAGGATAAGGAATTGCAGTACATGATTGTCAATGAGGCAGGAGCCAGCGTATACTCAGCGTCGGAATTGGCAGCCAAAGAATTTCCCCAGCTGGACGCCTCTGCCCGCAGTGCCATTTCCATTGCCCGCCGTTTGCAAGATCCTTTGGCTGAACTGGTTAAAATCGATCCCCGTTCCGTAGGGGTGGGGCAATATCAACATGATGTGGCTTCCAAACGCTTGGAAGAAAGCCTGGCCTCTGTGGTGGAATCTGTGGTGAATTTCGTGGGCTGTGACATCAATACAGCATCTGTTTCTTTGTTGTCCCATATTGCCGGGGTAAATGGCGCGGTGGCAGAAAATATCGTCCAATATCGGGAGGAGCATGGTGGTTTTTTCTTGCGCCAGCAATTGAAAAAAGTGCCCCGTTTGGGTCCTAAAACCTTTGAGCAATGTGTGGGTTTTTTGCGGATATCCCAAGGCAAGAATCCTTTGGATGCCACAGCCATACATCCAGAATCCTATGACTTGGCTTTATCCATTTTAAAACACCTTCATTTTGCACCAGAGCAAGTGGGTTCTCCTGCTTTGCGCGCTTGTTTGACTGCTGTGGATTTGGAAGAATTGGCCCAAAGTATGCAAGCAGGGTTACCCACAGTACGGGATATTGTGGACGGTTTATGCCGTCCAGGACGGGATCCCCGGGATGAACTGCCAGGGCCTTTGTTTCGCAGTGATATTCTCACTTTGGAAGATTTACATCCAGGAATGGAGCTACAAGGTACAGTGCGCAATGTGGTGGATTTTGGCGCTTTTGTGGATATTGGTGTCAAGGTTGATGGTTTGGTCCATTGCTCCCAATTGTCTGAAGCATATGTCAAACATCCCTTGGATGTGGTGGCTTTGGGGGATGTGGTTACTGTAAGAGTATTGGATGTAGATGTGCAACGGCAAAGAGTTTCCTTATCCATGAAGGGATTAGGGATAAATCATCAACCTGCTTAAAGGAAGGATGATACAAGTCCAAGGGCTGAATAACACTGGTTGAGATCTATCTAAGCCAGGTTGTTGATTTTCTGTTATAGTAGAAAAAGAAATAAAGAATCAATTGCAAGAAAGATGGATGGGAAATGGGGGATTTTGTATGCAATATGTCAGTACCCGGGGAGAGCAAAGGGCTGTGACAGCTGCGGAAGCAATTCTACGGGGCATAGCGCCAGATGGAGGTTTATTTGTTCCCAAAGAGCCGATTATCATAACATGGGAGCAAATGGAGGCCATGAAAGGCCTTGGTTATGCCCAGCGAGCTGCGTTGCTATTAAGCCAATATTTGACGGATTATACCTCTGAAGAATTGGCTTACTGCACGGCCAATGCATATAATACGGATAATTATGACCAGGAAGAGATTGCCCCAATCACTGCCTTGGAGCCTGATTTGCATGTCTTGGAATTATGGCACGGACCAACCTGTGCCTTTAAAGATATGGCTTTACAAATATTGCCCCAATTTTTGCCCCAAGCTGTGGCCAAAACCGGAGAAAAAAGGACCATTGTCATCTTGGTGGCCACTTCCGGAGATACAGGGAAAGCTGCTTTGGAAGGTTTTAAAAATGTACCTGGCACAAAAATCATGGTTTTTTTTCCGGACCAAGGGGTGAGCCAAGTACAGCGGCTGCAAATGATCACCCAGGAAGGAAATAATGTATCCGTGGCAGCTGTGCAGGGAAATTTTGATGATGCCCAAAGCGGGGTAAAAGCCATCTTCACAGCTCCTGGGGTAAAGCATAAATTGGCAGAGCAGGGCTTTGTTTTTTCCTCTGCCAATTCCATCAATTGGGGGCGTTTGGCTCCGCAAATCGTGTATTATTTCAGCGCCTATTTGGACTTGTTGCAAAAAGGGTACCTAACAAAGGGAGAACCTATCAATTTTGTTGTGCCCACAGGAAATTTTGGCAATATATTGGCTGGGTACTATGCCAAAGAAGCGGGTTTGCCCATTGGACGTTTCATTTGTGCTGCCAATGAAAACAATGTGTTGACTGATTTTATTCGTACCGGACGATATGACCGCAACAGACCCTTTGTGAAAACCATATCCCCTTCCATGGATATCTTGATTTCCAGCAATTTAGAAAGACTCTTATACCATATGGCTGGGGAAGATACCATGGCAGTGCGGGGTTGGATGGAACAATTGGCCCAAATTGGTTGGTATCAAGTGCCAGAAGAGATAAAACAGAAAATCCAAACCCTGTTTTGGTCAGATTATAGCACAGAAACAGAAACCATGGCTGCCATGCAGAGAACCTACCAACAAAAAGGCTATGTAGTGGATCCCCATACAGCCGTGGCTTTGGATGTCTATCATAAGTACAAGGAACAAACCAAGGATTTCACCAAAACCGTGGTTGTTTCCACCGCTAGCCCTTTTAAATTTAATACCAGTGTGGTCACTGCCTTATTAGGTCCAGAGGCAGTGGCAGGGAAAGATGAGTTTGCCCTGTTGCAAGAGTTATCCCAAGCCAGTGGCTTGGAAATTCCCCGGGGCTTACAAGGGTTGGCCCAAAAACCCCTCCGCCATCAGCAGGTGTTAGAAAAGGATAAAATGGTGGAAGCTGTGTATCAATTTTTAGGGCTCAACTAAAAGACATACAAGGGTAAACAAAGACCGGAGGCAATCTTTGAAGCAAAGTGACTACAAAAGATTACTTCCGGTCTTTTTAGGCCCATATTGAATTTGTCCTTCATTCATTTTCCAAGGGGATTTCCCCGTTCATCACTTTGCGCACAGCAAGGATATGCCGGCATAAAAAGCTGGGATCCTGATAGGACCGAAAACGATAGGTACAGCAGGTGCAAGAATTGGCTGTGGTATACAGCTCATAACGACAATCCACCTCTGCCACCCGGGCAGTGTCCGGGGTATCCATATAAACCACCAGTTCACCCACAAAAACTGGTTTTTTCACCATATCAACGCTCATGTATGATTCACCCTTTTCTTAGAAATTCCTTCAGTTCCTCTTTTATTAGTTGATAAAGAAAACTATAAGCATAAACGCTCTTTATATTGTATCATAATGGTATAAAAAAAGAAAAAATTCTAATTCTTCTAAAAAACTAACAAGAATTTTCTTTCTCTAGCCCAAATAGAATCCCTGGGCTTATTGTCTTGTCCTCTTTTTTTCAATAGCCGGGCTTTTATGGTGTGAGAACATGAAAACAGCAACAAATAGATAAAAAGGAAGCACACACAACAAAAAAAGCCTTGTTCTCCTCTGGAAAGAAAACAGCTTTTTTTCATAGAATGTTCACGAAATATTTTTGTTCAGTATATGACAAGAAAGAAAAATTAGCAAGAGCCTTTTTTCTTTATACTCCTCAAACTCACTTGATTGAAATTGTCAACCCATGTTCCAATTCCTTGTTTATTGTAAATTGAATTGCAATTTTGTAATAAATCATCACAAAGTAGTTAGACTTTTAAAGAATATTTTTTCAATTAAAAGTGTAAAAATGATACAATAAACATATTCATCTATACTATGATGATTTGTTTTTGGTATTTATTTTTAGATTATATGGGAGGGATTCAATGCGGCGTATCTATTATGCTTTATTGTGTTGTTGCTTTGTTTTGGGCTTTTGTTCTGTTGCTTGGGGGACGCCTGCATCTGAGGGGAAAAAAATTGTCATTAGCAAAGCAACCAATCAATTGGCCTTTTATCAAGCGGATCGCTTGGTAAGGGTATTTCGTGTGGCCACAGGGAAGGATCCCTCTTTTACCCCAGAAGGTTCTTTTCGCATTATCAATAAAACTGTGAATCCTCCCTATTACCGTTTGCATATTCCCGGAGGGGCTCCCAACAATCCCTTAGGCACCCGTTGGTTGGGATTAAGTCCCCAAGGCACAGTTTACGGCATTCATGGTAATAATAAAAAATCTTCCATTGGAACCTATGCTTCTGAAGGCTGTATCCGTATGTATAACGAGGATATCCTTTGGCTGTATGAACGTATTCCCTATGGCACGCCTGTGGAGATTGTGCGTTATCCCATGGATTTTCGAATTTTTGAGGAAGCCCATGATATACAGGTAAAAGTCAATGGGGAATTTCTTACCTATCCCCGGGAAGCGGGCCCGGTGGTAGTAAAGGAGCAGCTTTTTTTGCCTTTACGTCCTTTGGTGGAGCCCTTGGGATACCAATTGCAATGGGATAGTAAGACTGAAACCGTAACCTTGGTGCAAGGAGATACCCAAATTATATTGCATATTGATGATCCTGGGTATCGTTTGAATCAGACTGCATACAAGGCGAATCATGCGCCTATGATGTACGGATATGCTACTTATTTGCCTTTATATTTTTACGATCAGATTTTAGGAGCCAAGGTGGATTGGAAGCAAAAGGAACGTGTGGCCGTCATTGAGGCAGTGAAAAATGAGACAAGCCAGCTCATTCCGCCACCTCCTCTACCAACAAGCCCAGAGGAAGAGGGTCCTGGGGACCGTCCGGTGGAAATCAATATTAACAATGAAAAGGTATTTTTATCAAATCAAGAAATACCCCTTTGGGTTGATGGCCATATCTTGATACCAGTCAATCCTTTGTTGGAATATTTGGGCCTTGCTATGACCTGGGTAGAAGAGAAAAATGAATTCCATATTGTGGATGCCAAAAACCGAGAATTGGTGGTCCAACAGGGGAACTTGGAGGGACAATTGGGCAGAGAGGTCTTTTCCTTTACTTCCCTGCCTTTGCTCCAAAACAGTCGGCTCTATCTACCTGTGGAGGATTTAGCCCGGGCCTTTGGTTGGCAAATGCAGTATGATGAGATAGAAAAAAGATTGACCATACAACTGTAACCTAAGGACTATATACAATGTCTTAGTAGGGAAAACTGCATGTGTGATTATAAAACAAAGCTTTCTTTGGGTAAAGGAGCTTTGTTTTTATTTGTTTTTGGACCGAAGCCTTGATTTTTATGTTGTTTCCAATGGCAGCAGCATTGGACTTGATGCATAGGGTGCTGGGATTTTGGGCATATTTTTAGGTAAATGTCAAAATATAAAGGTGATGGAATGTATTCACGTGAAACTGATGCAGTATTGGCTAAAATTCCGGAGAATATTGCCCGCATAGGTGAAATTGCTTATAATTTTTGGTTTGCTTGGAACAAGGCTGCCAGGGAGTTGTTTATTCGCATCAATCCTCAGCTTTGGGAAGATGTTTATCACAATCCTGTTAAGTTTTTATTAAAAGTAAAACAAGATGAATTGAACAAAGCAGCCATGGAAGCGGAATATTTGCAATTATATCAGCAAGTGCTGGATCGTTTTGATGCCTATATGACAGAGGAAAAGTGGTACCATAGCCGTTATCCCGGTCATGTGGGGCAAATGATTGCTTATTTTTCTGCAGAATTCGGTTTGCATGAATCCCTGCCCGTTTATTCCGGAGGTTTGGGAATTTTGGCTGGAGATCATTTAAAAGCAGCCAGTGATTTGGGTATCCCCTTGGTGGGGGTGGGACTGTTGTACCGGCATGGTTATTTTACCCAAAGAATCAATGCTGAAGGTCGCCAAGAGGTGGAATATCCCTATTTGCATTTCAATGAAATGCCTCTGAAACCAGCTTTGGGACCTGATGGCAAAGAACTGACAATTACGGTGGAAATGCCGGGACGTTTGGTACATGTAAAAGTGTGGCTTGTGAAAGTGGGACGGGTTTCCCTTTATTTATTGGATACAGATACTGGAAGGAACTGCCGGGTGGATCGAGATATCACGGCCCAACTGTATGGGGGCAATAAGGATTCTAGAATTGCCCAGGAAATCATATTGGGCATGGGAGGGGTAAAAGTTTTACGGGCTTTAAACATTAGCCCTTATTTGTGGCATATCAATGAAGGCCATGCAGCTTTTTTATGTTTGGAACGGATGAAAGAAAAGCTACAGATGGGGATAGCCCTTCCTGTGGTCATTGGGGCCATTCGGGCCAATACATTGTTTACGACCCATACACCTGTTCCTGCGGGGCATGATGTCTATGTGGCAGAAATGATGGAGCATTATTTCCAATCCTTTTATCGTGAACTTGGTTTATCCCAAGAAGAATTTTTAGGTCTAGGCTGGGATCAAGGTCGCCAGCTATTTAATATGACTTTTTTAGCCATGCATTTTGCGGAATATATCAATGGGGTGAGCAAATTACATGGGGCAGTGTCTCGCAACATGTTTAAGCAGTTCTTTCAAGTTGCCTCTTCTGAGGAAGTATCCATTTTCCATGTGACCAATGGGGTGCATACGGAAAGCATGATGGCTGAAGAGATGAAAGATCTTTTTAAACGTTATCTTTCATCCCAGTGGTTCAAATGCATCAGCCAGGGAGAATTATGGGAAGGCGTGGCCCATATTCCGGATGAAGAGCTCTGGGCTGTGCATATGAATCTCAAAAGAAAAACTGTGCAATTCATCCGGCAGCGTCTAAAAATGCAACGGATAAGAAATTATGAGACTGCTGAACGGGTGGCAGAGGTTGAACAGTTTCTAAACCCTGATGTTTTGACCATAGGGTTTGCCAGACGATTTGCTACGTATAAAAGAGGAGCCCTTATTTTTAGAGATTTAGAACGCCTTAGCCGGTTGGTTCATGATCCTACGCGTCCTTTGCAAATCGTGTTTGCAGGGAAAGCCCATCCAGCAGATTATCCTGGGCAGGAGCTAATCAAAAAAATCAGTGATTTGGCAGCTATGGATGATTTTAAAGGAAAAATCATCTTTTTGGAAAACTATGATATTCAAGTGGCTAGACATTTGGTCCAGGGCGTGGATGTCTGGCTCAATACACCCCGCCGTCCCCAGGAGGCCAGTGGGACCAGTGGGATGAAGGCTGCCTTAAATGGGGTATTACATTGTAGTGTTTTGGATGGATGGTGGCCAGAAGCCTTTTGCCATGACAATGGCTTTGTCATTGGGGAAGATAAAGAATATAGCAATGATGAATTGCAAGATGCAGAAGATAGTGAATCTTTATACCGGGTATTGGAGGAACAGATTATTCCCTTGTATTATCAAAGAGAGGCCATGGGAGAAAATGAGCCAATACCACCTGGTTTAGCAGCAAGGGATATCCCCAGACAATGGTTGCAATATATGAAGCGGGCGATTAAAACCATTGTTCCCTATTTTAGTGCAGAACGCATGGTCAAGGAGTATGCTTCCCACTATGTTTCAGGGATTGCCCGGGGCATGCGTTTTCGGGAAGAGAATCTCATTGTGGCCACCCGATTAAAAGCTTTGGAAGAATTTTTGCAAAACAATTGGCATCAAGTCTATGTATCTTCTGTTATCATGGGGAATGAGACGCACTTTGGTTCAGGCAATACCATGGATGTGGAAGCAGTTGTGTATTTGGGAGATATTTGGTATCAAGATGTGATGGTAGAAATTGTGTACGGAGAAATGCGTAACAATTGTTTGCATGATGTGCGTGCCATGTCCATGCATATGGTAAAATCCTTGGAAACAGGGTCCTATTTGTATCAGGGAACCATTGTTTTGCCCAAAGGTCCCTTGGGGTATCGGATTCGGGTAAAACCCAGTAGCGCTGATTTTCCCCATCAGCTGGAATTGCCATTGATCGCCTTATCCAGGGGCCAATGATAGCAGAACAAGGGGAATTGTAAAGGTTTAAAAAATATAGTGCTAAAAAAAAGATACTTTTGGAGTACACCCAAAATATAAAACATATTTTGGGTGTACTTTATTTTTTAAACTTCTTTTTTAACTCCAATTGAGAAAAAGTGCAAAGAAAATAAAATGGTAAATAAAAGATGTGATAGAATGAAACACAAATGCCGTTACATTTTGGCAATATAGGGCGTCTATAGAAATGTAAAAAAAAATCCACCTGCATGTTTAACCAGGCGCCGGATAAACAAAAAGGGAGAGAAAAGCAAATGCCCGACAGTCAAGGGAAAAAGAAACAAGAAATGATGAGTTTTGAGGAATTATATGATCGTCATTTTGCAGCAGTGAATCGTTACCTGCGTTGTCGGGTACCGAATTTCTGGGATGCAGATGATTTAACGGCCATTGTATTTATTAAGGCCATGGAAAATTATCATCGTTTCCGGGGAGAAGCCCCTGTATCCGTGTGGTTATTTCGTATTTGTCACAATACTTATGTGGATTATATGCGAAGTTATCGCAAAACCTTGTGTTTGCATGATATGGTGGTGCCTGCTCAGGAATGCGAACAGCCAGAAGAAGAATATTTACAACAAGAAGAGTTGGTGCAATTAAAACACCATTTACAAATGCTCCCAGGGGAATATCGGGATGTGATATCCCTACGCTATATGGGAGAATTAAAATTTAAGCAAATTGCCCAGGTTTTGGGCAAAACTGATTCCGCGGTACGGATGATCCATTATCGAGCCTTGCGCATGTTAAGGGCCATTATGACCGAGGAAAGAGGTGAGATGCAGCGTTGACAGATAAGGAAAAGAATACAATGAATCCTAATAATGTAACGCCTTTGGAAGATTGGAAAAAAGCAAAGGAAGAGATGGCAGAAGGGGAAAGTGCTCTTTCTGATTTGTTGCAGCATATGCGCCAAGTAAGGGATACCATGCCAGTGAATACTGTTTTACGGGATGTGTTGCGCAATGAATTAAGAGAACGCAGCCAGGGGGACGCTGAGAAGAATACCATGGCAATGGCAGTGAAACCTTGGTTTGCAGCGCACAAAGGAATATGGATTACAATTTTAGCTGCAGTGGTGTTGTGTGTCAGTGCCTTATTCATTTGGAATATGACCTATTCCAAGGTATTGGATGTGGGAGAGTCCAGGGTTATTGGCAGTTTTAATACGGATGGGGCACCTTTTACAGCTGCTTTTCAGCAGGATGGTTCCATGGTGTTGCTAAGCCGTAATGGATATTTGTTGTTATTGGATGAAGCTTCGGGACAATACCAACCATTGAATCTTCCGGTGGGAACCTATGGGTATCCAACCTGGTCAGCGCAAAATAAATTGGCCTTGATTCATCAGGAAGGCAATGGAAAACAGGACATTGTAGTGGCCAACCTTCCGGCCCAAATGTCCCCAGAAAACCGGGTGCAAGATATAACCACAGCCATTGAGCAAGCAGAGATATGGCAAAAGGGAAAGGAAGGTTTGGTTTTTACTGGCCTGAATTGGTCTCCGGATGGAAAACTACTAGCATATAGTGCCAAGGATGATGGGCAAGAGGAAAAAGTATATGTGATGGATGAAAACAATTCTTCCTCTTATATTGGATTAGGTAGCCATCCCACTTGGTCTCCGGACGCCAAAGGATTAGTGTTGCAAAGAAAGGGGGAAAAGGTTGTTTCCCCGGCGGAAGAATCGCTGTCCAAGGGGCAGAAAGTAGACAATGAATTGTGGTTGGTGGATAGGGAAAAACATGAAGAAACATTGTTGGGGCAAGGAAACTTACCTTCTTGGGGGCAAAATGGTTATTTGGTGTATATGGATTTGAAGCTAAAGGAAAACACCTTGAGTTATTTGCCAAACGGTTTACCGCAATTTACATCTCAACAGATTGTCGGGGAAGTCAGATCCATTCAGCTGGGTCGTAGTTTGCATGAGGCCCAAGGGATCCTCGCTTCTGCGGAAAACCAGTCCTTTTTGGGCAAAGGGCATTTGATGGTATCAGCGGATGATGATTTTAGCGATATCATAACAGAATCCCAATGGTTGCGGCAATTGGCTTTAGAAGGTGTGCAGGAGCCCCGAACCCTTCGTTTGGATGCTACCAAAGTGTATGATGATCTTGCTTTTGGTCCCAACGGGGATTGGTTTATTACCACCAAAAAATCCCATGATACAATGGTGCTGACAAAGGTATTTGTGGAAGAAAGGCGGGCGAAGGGGGTAGAATGATTTGAATGGATTGGCAGTAAATATACGGCAAGAAAAGAAATTTTTGTGGATTGTATTGGGCGTTATCACTTTTTTATGGATGAGCTTACAACCTGGATTGGTACAACCAGCCTCAGCTGCTACGGTGGGTTTAAAGGCCTGGCCTGGTTTGGCTGGTTTATACAAACAAGATCAAATGGTGCAAGTAAGGGTGGAAATTGATAATACCGGCAGCCCCTTTCAGGGTCAGTTGGAAGTAGGTAGAAAGGCTAAACCCAATATCACAGAGGATAATGTACCCGTATATCGTCAGGATATGGAGATCCCCAGTGGAAAAACTGAAACCATGATGTTTGTACCTGGAGAAATCCTGGGTGATGCAGAGATTCGCTTGCTTATTGACGGAAAAATAAGCGCCCGTTCTTTGATTCAAGGGACCAATGTGGATGGAATGATGGCCTTGGTGATTGATGAAAAAACCTATCGCAGTGACTTTTTTAATTGGTTGGACAAGGCCTTAAACAATCAGTTGCAAATCAAATACATCAGTCCCCAAGAATTGCCGGAAAATGTTCTATTGCTTCAAGGTGTTGATTTGTTGGTAGTGGGTCCGGAATCAATGGCCACTCTTTCCGCCCAACAATGTAAGGCCATTACAGAATGGACAAGATTGGGGGGCAACTTATTGTTGTCCCAAGGAGCTGGGGCTGCTCCAGAGGGTGCTTTTCATGTCATTACACCAGTGGAAGTAACCGGGAGCACAACTGTAAATGGCAGCATGGGTGGATTGAGGGAAGCCCAAGGCTCGTTGCCTGCTGTGACAGGTCGGGTTTTACAGGGGCAGGTATTGGTTTCGGACAACGGAGTACCTCTTTTGGTAAAAGGAGAAGCGGGTAAAGGGCAAGTATTATATAGTGCTGTACCCCTTGAAGCTTTAAATGGCGGGAATGATAAGGTGTGGCAAACCCTATACGGGTCTGATGTGGAAATATTTTCTTCCAAAGGGGATTGGTTACAAGGTAATTTGCGCCACGCCAGCACCTATATACCCAGTTTGGAATTACCATTAACAGGTGTATCTTTGATTTGGTTGTTGTATTTAATATTGGTAGGTCCTGGTCTTTATTGGTTGTTGAAACGCTTGGATAAAAGGGATTATGCTTGGTTTTTGATTCCAGCAGCAGCAGTGGTGGTGGCAATAGGGATGTATCTGTTCTCCCCTGTGAATCGCTTGCACAATTATTTACGGCAGGATATTGCTGTGCTGGATATCATTACTCCTGAGTTGGCTAAAGTTAACGCTGCCTCCACCATTGTCATGCCCCAGGGAGGTGATTTGGCTTTGCAGTCAACCAATAGTGAAATGTGGTTACATCCTTATTCTAATTATAATACCAATAAGGCAGAAGTAATGGTGACAGATAAAGATGCCAAAATCTTCTTCCCCCAAGTGGAATACGGTTCCATGCGTCAAGTCAGTGCTTTTGGAGTTTTACAAAATGTTGGTTCCTTAACAGGATCCATTTATTTGCAAGACGGCATGGTGAAAGGTACTGTAACCAATGCTACCCAGATGGATTTGCAGAATTGCAGTTTGCTGGTCTCTGGTTTTCGGATAGATATGGGGGATTTGAAACAGGGACAAAGCAAAGAAATTGAAGAACAGTTGGATAAATGGCAATACATTGAGGATTGGCAAGCCGATCGATATGAAACGGACGAAAATCGTTCCTGGGAAAGGGATTTGTTGAATAACAATGTGTTGACAGATTTAAATAGCCAGAGTTACAACGCCCAGGCTGTTTGGATTGGTTGGGTGAATGAGACCCCTGCGTTGTTTGAGGTGCAAAAGCCAGCGGGACAAGCGGAATACCATGGCAAAATGCTAGTCAAACAAAATATTGCAATTTTATTCCCTGCGGGCTCCTTTGATATTCAACCTGGACTTTTACGCCCAGACATTGATAATACCTCGGGTGGAAGCTATGAAATGAATAGCAATGGCATTATTTTGTATGGGGGCAAAATCAATGTAACCTATTCCTTAGCATCTGTATTGCATCATAGACAATATACAGTGAATCGGATTGTCCTAGGTTCTGGCGGGAATGTACAAACCATTGAAGTATTCAACCAAATGGAAAACAGTTGGGAGGCCTATGAGCCAGGTCAAGAATTGGAGCAAACAAAACTGCCAGCCTATCTATCTCCCCAAGGTACTATTATTTTAAGGATAGGTAAATCAATGGATGATGATTCCTTTGAGTCAACTATTTTTAAAGGAATTGCTGTGAATGGGGTGGTGGAAGAATGATTAAAATAACAGGGTTGACCAAACGATTCGGCAAAACCACTGCCCTGGATAATCTCAATATGGAGGTTTCCCCAGGAACCATCTATGGGCTAATTGGTCCCAATGGGGCAGGGAAAACCACAGCCATGTCCATTTTAGCTACCTTGATGTTACCAGACCAGGGTACAGCTATGGTGGATGGTTTGAGTGTTATCAGTGCGCCTGTGGCTGTGCGAGAGAAAATTGGCTATATGCCGGATTTCTTTGGGGTCTATGACGGGTTAAAAACTGGAGAATATCTGGATTTCTTTGCCGCTGCTTATTATATTCCTGAAGATAAACGCAAAGCATTGATTGCTGAGTTGTTGGAATTGGTCAATTTAGCAGATCAATACAATAGTTATGTGGATTTGTTATCCCGAGGTATGAAACAGCGTTTGGCTTTGGCCCGTTGTTTGTTGCATGATCCCAAGGTATTGATCTTAGATGAACCAGCCTCAGGACTTGATCCCAGAGCCAGGGCTGAACTAAAGGAAATCATTAAACAATTGCGCAGTATGCAGAAAACAGTTTTAATCAGCTCTCATATTTTACCCGAGCTGGCGGAAATCTGTGACCAAGTGGGGATTATGGAAAAAGGGAAGTTGATTGCCAGTGGTTCGGTGGAAGAAATCACAGCTACGGATAAAGCCTTTGCCTTCATGCGGATAGAAGTATTGGCCAAACAAGAAGAGCTAAGCGCTTTCTTGCAACAGCAGGAGTATGTAAGTGCTGTGGAAAAAGAGGGCAATGGTTTGCGATTTGTATGGAATGGGGAGAACCAAGCCAGAGGCGCGCTGCTGCACAATATTGTGGAATCCGGTTGGACAGTGATTGAATTTTCTGAGGTGAAACGGAATTTAGAAGAAGCCTTTATGGCCGTAACCGGAGAGGAGGTGGGCCAATGATGATGAATCCTGTGTTGGTAAAGGAGCTTCGGCAACGGTTTAGGAATTTTCGCTCCCCTTTATTGGTTTCACTCTATCTATTGGTGATTGGCGTCATGGTGCTGGGGTTTATTTATATCGCTTGGCGCTCCATGGCTGGCTATTATCAGCCGGATAGTAGCAAAGCAATATTTATTATTTTGTCTGTGATTCAGTTGGGTTTGATTGGTTTTGTAACCCCAGGATTGACCACAGGGGCCATCAGTGGGGAACGGGAAAGACAAACATTAAATGTGTTGTTAACTACAAAGTTATCTTCCTGGGGTATTGTGTATAGCAAAATGTTGTCTTCCATTTCCTTTATGGTCCTGCTGGTTTTGTCTACTTTGCCTTTGTATAGCATTGTTTTTCTCTACGGAGGCATTTCACCATGGCAAGTTTTAGGGGTTTTTGGCTTTTATATGGTCACCATCTTTTTGTTCGCCTCTATAGGTATGGCTTGTTCCACTCATTTTAAGCGCACTGGAGTCAGTACCATTACAGCCTATGGAATTGTTCTGTTTCTGGCCGGAGGGACTGGTTTGTTGGCTTTGTTTATTTATGAATTAGTCAATGGTCCGAATGTCCCCATCCATGTGGTACCTTTGATTACCCAATTGTTATTGGATATCAATCCAGTGGCTGTTTTGATGAAAATACTGGCTGAAGATTTGCTCCATGTTGATAAGGCCTTATGGTTGCCTTATTGGCTTATTTATCTTTTGTTTTATGCTGTTGTAGGGGCTTTGCTGTTGTTTTGGAGCACCAGAAAGTTAAACCCCGCAAAACATAAAGGCTTACGTTTTCGGTGATAGCGAAGTTCAAGGAAACAATGCCCTGCAAAAGGAAAAATTTTGCAGGGCATTGTTTTCGATATAGCAGGGTTTTTGTTGGTCAATTGAAGTTGCTTTTCTTTATTTTTAATCTTTATGAGGATGTAAAAATTGTCCTTTTTTGCGTTCATAGGTTTTGATGAACCTAGACAATTTATCACCGATTTTGGGTAGATATTTAGCATCATCAGAGGTTAGGCCCCCAATGAGTATAATGACAATTCCATATAGGATCATGCCAATGAGAATGGCGGCGCAGGTGGCAATGCTGTTCAGGCCAATGAAGGAGTATAGCAACCCATAGGATTTCCATACCACCAAGGCCATGATGAAAGTGGCAATAGCAGGTCGTAGCAGGCCCTTTGCCACTGGGAATGAAAAGCCTACCAAGCGATGAATGGCCAAAAGATTGAGGGTTGAAGCTGTAATAAACATGACCACAGTGCCCAAAGCTGCGGCTCTGATTTCCAAGAAAGTGGGAGTTAAAAAATAGGTGATGGCGATTTTTAGCCCCAGCCCTATCAACAAATTGACCACTGGTATGATTGCTTTGCCCAAGCCCTGTAGGGTACCGGATAATACCAAATGAATGCCCCAAAACAAAATGGCTGGGGTTATGAAGGCCAAGGGAATACCCGCGGGTTCATTGTTATAGATGAGTAAAGTCAAATGCGGCGCTAAAACCAATAATCCAGCAGCAGCAGGCAATGAAGTTAAAATGGATAATTGCATGGATTGGGATAAACGGCTTTGAATATGCTCATAATTCTTTAAGGCAAAGGCTTCAGCCACAGAGGGAACCAAACTGGTTCCCATGGATAAAGAAAAGGCAATGGAAATATTGACAAAGGACATGGCAAATTGGGTTAGCTGTCCGTATAAAGCTGTGGCTTGTTGCAAGGAATAGCCAATCACTTGCAAGCGATCAATGATTAACATATTGTCAATGATATTGGTAATTGCCATGGAGATGCTGGCAAAAGAAATGGGAATGGATACAGCAAATACTTTTTTAAGCAATGGCCAGGCCTTTTCTTGTTCTCCCGAAACATCTTGTTGCATGCGTGCCATGAACTCAGGTTTGTATTTATAGTAAAAGTAAATCATAATGAGGGTAGCAGCAATGGTACCGGGCACAGCGCCAAAATTAGCCCCAGCTGCTGCCCAGGCCAGTCCGTGGGGAAGCAATAGGTAACTGAACAAAAGAGTGCTAATGGCCAACATGAGTTGCTCTGATACCTGGGATGTGGCCACAGCAGACATGTTTTGCATACCTTGAAACAAGCCCCGGAAAGCTGCGGTCACTGCAGCGAAAAATACCACCGGAGCAATGGCCCGAACCCCCATCAGACTATGGGGGTTTTTGACAATGCCTATATCCACCAGCCAGTTGGCGCCAAAAAACAAAAGCAAGGAAAAAATCAAACCAGCGCCCAGCATGGTATATAAGGCCAATTGAAAGGTGCGATAGGCATCTTTGTATAAGCCTGCGGCCATTTTGGAAGAAACCAGCCTGGCTACCCCAATGGGGATGCCTGCTGAAGATATGGTAAAAAAGAGATAATAAATTTGATTGGGAATGCCGTAAATCCCAATGCCTTCGTCCCCCAGCATACGTCCCAAGGGAATGCGGTAAATAGCTCCTAAAATCCTAACCAAAACAGCGGCTAAGGTTAAAATAAGGGCTCCTTGAATCAGTGTTTGTTTGCTAAGAGACTTTGATCGTAACATTGTTGATGTCCTTTATTCGTCTGTTTCCTTTGGGGTTTGTGTATGATTTCTTTTAAAAGGCATGACTTTGCTTTTTCTGCAAGTACGTTGCAACGGCAATTCTGATTCTGTGATCTCTAAATAAAATATTTTATTGGGTTGGGTCAATACAGTCACCAATCCCCGTTCCGGTTCTGTGAGCCAAATTCCTTTGAATTGAAGCATATCTCCCAGTAAATCCACATGAACCTTTTGAGGACCATCATAAACTTCCAGTTCCCAACCTTGTATACTGACAATCACAGTCTTTTGTAGTTTATTATTCTCCATCTTTGCTATTTCCTCCTATGGCAATGAAAAATATACCAGCTGATTTTAAAGATATCCATTGTTTATCTGGCGGCTTTTATTGCTAAGCTGTTCTTTCCTTTTATGTATAGTAGTGCATCTTGAAGTCTAACAAAAATGATGTAAAGGGAAGTGATAGCAATGCATACAGTATGTTAACTTTACCTCATTATCATAACATATGTAGTAGTTTTTACAAACTTAACTTTTATTGTATTACATGGAATGTGCTGGATAATAAGCCAAAGGGGAAGGAAACAAGATTGGGCGCTAACAGTATTCCCTTTCACCTGGCATAAGAAAAAGAATATAATTTTTGAGACTTGATCTTGCTTTTATGATGGATGGATAGTATAATAGACGATACAGATGGCTTGACTGTCAGAAAAGCCGGAGTGGCGGAACTGGCAGACGCAAGGGACTTAAAATCCCTCGAAGAATTATCTTCGTACCGGTTCAAGTCCGGTCTCCGGCACCAAACACACATAATCCGAACCAATCACAGCAGGTTATACCTGTTGGCGAAGGGCTCGGATTTGTGCTATATTGGAATAAATTTAGGACTTACAATGAGTGAAAGCGGAAGGATGCTATTTTAGGCATCCTCCGCTTTCATTGTTCTGCCCAGGATAGACTTAATATTGGTGGGTTGTATATACTCACACATGAATGGCCTACTAAATGGTTAGGTTTAGAGATATTATGTGAATTTGTATATGAAGGGAATGGAGGGATTGGATGTACTATCCAGTACAAATACCCTACATTTTGAGTCGAACATTTTCCCATTACATGAAGTATACCGAAACCCCGGCCTTGGCGTGCGGTGGATTTGTCATCTGTTTTTGGGACATGCAGCCTTTGTCTGACAGCAAATTTTTTGTTAAAAACGTGATTGTTGCTGACGCCTGTATTGATCTTGTAGCAAGTTATGATGAAAAAAAAATCGGTTTTGCCGGCATGAGTAAAACGGATTTCCATTTCACAGTGGAACTGCCCGCACGGTATATGGGCGCCCGGTTAATACCCGGCGCGTTTACACAGCTGACCGGATTTCCTGCATCTACAGCAATGGATACCTTTTTACCCCTTGAGGACGTATGGAAGGATTTTGATAAAGTTCGCTTTTTTACCCTCCCCTTTGAACAGGCAAGGGAATATTTCAGACAGTTTTTGCTTGGAAAAACCCAGCATAAGACGCCAGATATGTTTGCATCTCTTTTCCATTTGTTATCCCACAATGCCCCTGCCACCACAACAGAATTGTATCAGATGCTTCATTTCAGCCCTCGGCAATGCCAACGGCTCTTTTTAAAACACTATGGCATTACGCCCAAAATGGCTTTGTGTATCATGCGGTTTCAAAAATGCCTTGATATTCTAACATCCCCCAAAGCAAACCCAGCCGACATCCTGCATGCAACGACCTATTACGATCAACCCCATTTTATTAATGATTTCAAGCGTAATATTGGTCTGACACCCATGGAATTTATCCGAAACTATCAAGATTGACGCGTATTTCCAATACGTTTGGTTCTGCAATAAGTAAAATAGTAACCAAAACGAGGAGGAAACGGTATGTTTACCAATATGACAACAAATCTCATGGTGGAAAGTGTGAATAAGGCCATTGCATTTTATCGGGATATTCTGGGATTCTTGGTTGTGACTTCGGTTCCTGGGAAAATGGATGGACTGCAATTTGCCATTTTGTCGAAAGATCAACTATCATTAATGGTACAAGAAAAAGGCAATATGATTGAGGAATACCCGGTTTTGACCACAGAGAAGGTACAGCCTTCCATTAGCCTTTATATTTCGGTTGAAGGCTTTGATGCATTTTATCAGGAAATCAAAGGCAAGTATCCCATTAACACTGAACTACACACTTCGTTTTATGGAGCAAAGGAATTTGCCATAACGGACGTAGACGGTTATGTGCTCACTTTTACCGA
>CATZDY010000013.1 GCA_958417755.1 uncultured Peptococcaceae bacterium | reverse complement strand
TGCAAATAAGCCTGGGCCTGGGGCAGGGCTTGGGCCGGAACTTGCATAAAATCCAGCACAGGATGGTAGGTGTACAAACTGAGCCCAGTGACCAAGAGAGCGGCCATTAAGGATAAGGAAAACAAAGTGCCCACTGTTTCCCCTTGGCCTTTTCTATCCCCAGCCCCTTTGTACTGGGCCACCAACACAGCTCCGCCCACAGTAAAGCCCATGCAGATTGACTGGATGATAAACCCCATCATCACCGCACTGCTGATGGCCCCAAGGCCAATGGGCCCCACAAAATGCCCCACCACCACCATATCCACAATGCTATAGGTAGATTGTAACAGATTGGCTAAAAACAAAGGGAAGGCAAAGCGCAACAGTTGCCGCCCCACCCTGCCCCTGGTCAAATCCTGCTTCATACGGCATCACTCCAAATCTTGCAAATCAAAAAGGCAGGGGTAAAAAAGCCCTCTGCCCTTTTGTATAAAAAGCACAAAACATACAAAAAGGCTGGGGACAAAACACTGTCCCCAGCCCTATGTTCTTATATCTGCCCAACAAATACACCGAAAAAAAGGGTAAAAAAATCCCCTCCCTTTGTTTACGGGTTATCTGTTGATGAATATATCAGCGGCTCCGCACAATGTTTCATCCCTTCCATTTGTCCGGAGCAACCGTTGATACAAAGTTTATTGTTCTGCCACATGTTGCAACAACCTCACTTTAAGCTACTATATCATTATCATTATACACTTGCTAAGGGAAAGAAGCAATTGCCAAAACCTGCCCCGCCAGCCTATGCTAAGAAAAACGAATAGCCCCAGCAAAATGGGGCACGCCTAAACCCAACAGATCTAAGATACCTATGGCAAAGAATAAATGGGAGGTAAAACATGCTCACAAACATGCCCACAGAGGAAGAAATGCTGGCTTTGCTAGGAGAGGAACGATTTGCAGCGTGGCAGCAAATCCGCTTGATGATTGACAGCCTGTATGACATGGAAACCCTTTGGAACAACGGCGGCAAAGCCTGGACCTATGAATATAAATACCGCAGGGGCGGTAAAACCCTCTGCGCGCTTTATGCCCGGCAACATGGCTTGGGGTTTATGGTCATTCTGGGCCAAAAAGAAAGGCAAGCCTTTGAAAACCAGCGCGCCTCCTTTTCCCAGGAAATCCAAGAACTTTACGATACAACCAAAACCTATCATGATGGCAAATGGCTCATGCTGGAAATCCAGGACATGCACTTGGCAGAAGATATGCAAACATTGCTGCGCATCAAAAGAAGGCCCAATGGCAAATCAAGCCTATCCCATTCATGACACCAATCATAGCAGGAGGGTAGCTATGCTGATGGCAAAACATTCTTTAGGTACGAGCTGACGAAATAGATAAAAAGCAGGCAAGTTTCATCATGTGATTCTTGCAACCTAGAAGAACTGGGAATAAACCTGTCTACAGTTATCAAGTATGAACATGACAACAGCAATCACTATATTTACGAAAATTGTTGTTCAGCAGGTAAAATTCCGTTTGAAATTGCAGTTGACCCGTTTTGGAGTGAAGCTAAGGGCGGATAAAAGAGGGTGTGGAGCAGTTGAAAAACGGGCAAGTTGTTGTAAAAACAATGGATGAACTAGAAACTATGGCAAATGAGTAGGTCAATAACCTTTTCACAAAATGCATGGGAGGATATCTGTATTGGCAGATGCAAGACAAAAGAATGTTGAGATGGAGCAATCAGTTATGAAAGGATATCCAACGCAACAAGCTTGAGGGTTTAGGCAAGCCGGAACCGCTAAAGGGCGATCAAGGCTGTGGGGCCGTCGAATAGACGATACAAATCGTATTTTATATCGTGTTACAGATGCCACAATAGAAATAGTACAATACCGTAGCCCTTTATAGCGATAAATGACCTAGCTTAACGGCTGATTTTTTGTTTCTAGAGCAAAGTTCTCACTGGTGAGACCTTTGACTTTCTTTGCACTGATTTTCCCTGCTTGACGCATAAAAGTATCAATGTTATCATATAAATACAAAGAGGAGTTACCGCTTTGGGAAGGCGGTCAGTCCGAGTTATTCGAAAAGGCCACCTTTTTTTAAAGGTGGCCTAGTTATTTCTTATGTGTAAAACATAAGGAAATAACACCGATAATTACGAGACAAAATGTAAGTAATTCTGCCCATGTAATCATGGCGTCACCTCCCTCCTCAAAGGAAGTGACTGACCACCAAGCGGTAACTCCGCTGCTATTTTACCACAGCAATTCCACCTGGGAAAACCCTTTTTTACTCGAGATAAACCATATTGGCAATAGTCTTTTAGAGGGTTTATTTTGAGCCTTTACAGAGTAATTTAACGTTGGTTTTAAACAATCCTTGAAACCCTTTTAAATAAAGGGTTTTTTGATTTATTTAGCTGTATTATATGGAATCTGAATCAATCAAGGCTTCCATGTCCATGAAAAAGATGCCATGCAAAGAGGAAGATATTCAGCTGTTAAAAGCATATCAGTCTCGGGTAAGAGAGCTTTAGAAAACAGTTGCTCAACTGCATATACTGAAGGCCTGCAATGAAACAAATAGATTTTGCGGATTCAAAAGGTTCCCAATAAGCGAATCAAGATTTGTAAAAATTATATTGAACCATGACGCCCATTTCCAACACGTTCCGCTTCTCCGGCAAAAGATACTATTCTCCGATTCGTAAAGGGACAATCTTTAAAGGCAGTGTTAGCAACAGCTGAAAACAATGCCCCTGATGGGCAATCTCCCAGGAACCTTGGTATTTGTGCACAAGTTCATGGACGATCTTGAACCCTAACCTCAATACCGTATAATAAGACACCAGGGAATAAGGCCCCCAAAACGCAAAGTATTTACATAAGTCCAGTCAGACTCCTTTTCTGCATAGCAAAAGGCAGCTCATTTCTGGACTGCCTCTTTCATGCCTGTTGCGTTTTTCAGATTTGTTCTTGGAGATTTCTCCGGCTGTACACAATGCGGCGCACTTCCATCACGTCTTTAATCACCACATAGAAAATAATGTAATTCCTGACGTAAATCCGATAATAGGGATACTGGCGCTCCCTGTTGGAGCGATACGGCTCAAACGCTTCGGCGCAGGCTGTCCGCTCCTGAATGGCTTTTTACACCTTGTCCACAAAGTTTGCCGCTGCGATGGGATTTTTCAGCCGGAGCGCGATATAATCCACGATTTCATTCAAGTCGTCCTCAAAGAGAGGGAGGAAACGCAGCTTATAACGCTTTTCGTCCATGGATGCGCTCCTTCACTCTAGCAAAGACTTCTTCTTCCGTGTAGCAAACGCTATCCGTAGCAGTGGCTTTGTCCGCTTTGTCCAGCTTGATTTCAATTTCGTCGTTCAGGGCAGCATACTGCTCCAAGCTGAGCACCACCATGGAACCATAGCCGTTCTTCGTCAGATACACCGGCTCGCCCTGCTTTACCGTTTCTTCGATTTCCGTAAACTTATTGCGCAAATCGGAAACCGGCCGGATGTTAATCATAACCGTGGCCTCCTTTGCCAAGACTAGAGATGATCCTTCTGGCATTATTCATAATTCAGCCATTTTATCGATGACAAATTGGTCCGTGTTAAAACCCATCAACCGCTTCTCTCAAACTCCTTTTTCTTTGGCAGTAAAATGAGGTCGCGGTAATAGGTGATGGAGCAGCAAGCGCCTTTTTGGTGGATATATCCGTTGCAAAAACAAAAACACCATATCACTGACCTAATTCACTTTATTTCTTCTCTATTACAGGTACCTTTTATCAATATAAAATTCGATTTTTTAAGGCCCAACCTTCAAGGGCAGTGTTAACAACACCTGAAAACAATGATCCTGATGGGTAATCTCCCAGGAACCTTGGTATTTGTGCACAAAATCATGGACGATCTTGAGCCCTAACCCCGGGCTTTGTCCTGCCAAAAGCCCAGCCATCTCTTCGGGGGTACCTTTTTCCTCTGGGGTAGGATTTTCCAGGCAAATAAGCAAGCAGTTTTCCTCTGTTTTCAAGGAAAGCTTGATAACTTTAGCCCTTTCCTTGTCCTCCCATTGGTCCAGGGCTTCCAGGGCATTGTCCAATAAAATCGTCAGAATCCTCCCTATATCCAGGGGCTCAAAGGGATGTTCCGGGGGCCAGGAAAGCTCTGTTTGCCATTGGATCTGTTTTTGCTGGGCCAAGGCTTGTTTGCTGGCTAACACCCTGTCAATTACCTGATCCCCGGTAAAATACCATTGTTTGAATTCTTGATTGATCCGGGAGATTTGGGCCAAATACCTTTCCAGCTGCGGTACTTTATGGGTTTTGGCCAGATCCCACAGAACCTGGAGGTTCTCATTGATATGCTGCTGGTATTGTTGGAACTTTTCCTGGCTAACCAAGAGTTCCGCATAATGTTGGGCCATTACCTCCATTTTCATTTGCTGCTCTTGAAAAAGCCCTTTATTCTTTTTATTCAATACAACAAATGCCCCTAAATAGGCCAGATTCAGGATTAAAAAAGCAATGGAAATATTTAAAAGTACCTTTTGACTCATGTCTTTGCCCATGAATTCAGTGAGTTGCAAAAATGACATGATGAATAAAACAACGGCTATCATTATGACGCTGGGTACAAGAATTCTGTGTCCTATTTCTTTTATATTGATTTTTTTCTTTAGTAAAAAGATTAATATCCCCAGCAGAATCAACTTCGATATAAGCACCATTTGCAATCGATAAACATTCTGCAAAGCAAACATATCAATGGTAATATGCTGGTGAATGTGAAGCAGCAAAGAAAATGTCAGCATCTCAATGCCGTATAATAAAGCAACAGGGAATAAAGCCCAAAAGATTTTATATATCCAGTTACCCTTGGTAAAGACACATACATAAACGATAATTGCTGTAATCGTGATATAAATAACAGAAATACTATTAATTGTTAAATAATTATACATAGTAATAAGCAAAACATAACATAGTCCATAAAGAACACAATGTTTTTTTTGCACCCAATCTTTTGTACCCAATTGAAACGTTGGTATGGCATAAAAGTAAAAAGCATCCAAACAGCTTAAAAAAATCTCCAAGAGTAACCACAAAATAAACATCATAATGTTTCACCCTGATTCGCCTTATTTTTATACTAAAGATATTTCAATGAAACATTGGCATATCTTTTGTTGAAATATGAAAAATAATGTCGACAATGCTTGTCAAAGCATGCTCGCACCTTTCACAGGGGGAAGACAAAAATTCGTTCCCTTGCAACCAAGGTGCAGGAACAAGAAGGGCGGCTGGGGCAAAAGAAAAGGAATGAACACCACGGGGAACTGGGGAAACCCTTTGTTCGGTTTTTCAGGGCCAGGCTTAGTCATGGGGGGATGGGAAAAAAGGAAATGTTCCAGGAAAACCCCTTATTTGACCAAGGCTATTTTCCGATTCTTACAGGGGCATTGTTCAAAGGCAGTGTTAGCAATACTTGAAAACAATGCTCCTGATGGATAATCTCCCAGGAGCCTTGGTATTTACGCACCAGCCCATGGACGATTTTTAGCCCCAAACCCGGGCATTGGGGGGACAAAAGAGCAGCAATTTCCTTGGGGCTACGCTTTTCCTCTGGGGTGGGATTTTCCAGGCGGATTGTAAAAGCATGTTCCTTTGCTTCCAAGAAAAGCTTGATGACCTTTGGTTCTTCCCTTTCCTCCCATCTTTCCAAAGCCTCCAGGGCATTGTCCAACAAATTGGCCAACATGGTTCCCACATCCAGGGCCTCAAAGGGATGATCTGGGGGCCAGGAAACCTCTGTTTGCAATTGGATTTGCTTTTCATAGGCCAAGGCTCCTTTGAGGGATAAGACCACATCCAGGACATCATCCCCGGTAAAATAAAATTGTTGATATGCTTGATTGATCTGGGCAAATTGGGCCAAATAACGCTCCAGTTCAGGCACTTTGTGCAGTTTGGCCAATCCCCACATGACTTGCAGGCTTTCATTGATATGCCCCTGTAAGCGTTTGAATTTTTCGTGGTTAGCCAAAAGTTCGGCATAATTTTTGGCCATTAAATCCATTTTCATTTGCTGCTGTTGGAAAAGCGCTTTATTTCTTTGTTGCCATACCCCAAATACCCCTAAGTAGGCCAAATTCACCAGAAAAAAGACCAGAGAAACATGCAAGAGGGCTTTTTGGCTTATCTCTTCTCCCAAGGCTTCGGTGAGCTGCCGAAATGTCAGGAGACCTACCATAAGGGCAAACCCTATGATGCAGGGTCCCAGGATTGTATGCCCCATTTCCTTTTGCTTGATTTTTTTCTTGCCTAATAAAATGAGTACCCCCAGCTGTATTGGCTTGACCAATAAGGTGCTGTAAAAAACCAGCAGCTCAGGGGGCCCAGCCTGCTGCCCCTGGATAAGCAAAGCAGAAACCGATATTTTTAGGGCATACAGGAAAGCCAAGGGAAAGAAGGCCCAAACAAGCTTATCCAGCCACTTCCCTTGGGTAAAGCTAAACACAAAGATGAGAATCCCTGTGATTGTGTAATAGAGAACAGATATACTATCCTCTGTTACATGGTTGTAGATGGTGGTAAACAAAACAATATAAAGGCCGTAAAAAATACAATATTTTTTTTGCACCCAATGATAAAGCCCCAGTTGCAACACTGGTATGGCGTAAAGATACAGCACATCAATGCCAATCAAAAGGATTGCCAGCATTAGCCCCAAGATATACACTCACCCTAATTTTGGATATTTCTTTTTATTAAAAAATAGTTCAGCAAAAGACTTCCATAAAACCATAGGCATCTCTTTTGTTGAAAAACAAAAAATAATGTCGAAAATGCAAACATGATATGCCTGTATCTTTGAGGCAATGCACTACCCCTATACTATAAAAAAGGCCCCAGGCAAAGGGGCACTTATAGAAAAAGCAGAATCAAGGGGAATTTGCCTCATTTCAGTTTAGTTTATCTTGCAATCTTGGGCTTTTAGCCCCTATCATTATTCCTAACCGGGCATCCTACAGCCAGGCTTCAGGGAGGACTGGGCCATGAGCTGGCGCAGCAAATCAGAGCGGCTCACAGTTCCCACCAATTTTCCTGCCTCCAGGACAGGCACTTTTTTGATGCGTTTGTCGGAAAAAACCTGGAACAGCACTTCCATATCATCAGCTATGTTCACAAACACCACTTTTTTGGTTGCCAGTTCCAGGACCTTGATTTGCGCCAGTTCAGCCAGCCGGGCATCCAAATCCTTTGTATTATGCCACAAGGGGTACATGGAAGCAAAGCCGGCATTTTCGAGGTCCTTGCTGGCCATGTAGCGGATGATGTCGCCGTCTGCAATGAAACCACATACCTGGTTGTCAGCAGTAACCACGGGAAGGCCGCTGGTTTTGTTCCCTGTCATACATTGCAGGGCATCCAACACAGTGGCCTGGGCAGCAATGCAATAGCTATGGCGCTTTAGCACAGAAGCAATGCCTATGGTTTTAAAACTGGAGCTAGGGGTTTGGGTTTTTGTTTTTTGCTTTATCCGGATAACAGATAGAGCTGTGAAAAAGCCCACCAGGGCAAAGGCTGCGGCCAAGAGGCTGGCGGACATAAAGCCACGGCCCACCATAGGAGATAGGGAATAAACCCCGGCGAACAGGGAAGCCCCGATGCAGCCGGCAATTTGGAACCCTGTACTTATGACTATGACCCCGTGAGGATTGAGCTCTGGGGTAAGGTGGGAAAGGGCAAAGCTTTGCACTGGACCAATGATCAAGGCTGAACCACAGATGACAGGGATATAGAAGATTGCCAAAAGCACTACCCACCCTGTGCTGTGAGCCAGAGCCAAGGCTAAGGTGGCCACAAAAATGCAAGCAAAACCCAGGGGCAGCAATACCTTGGCTCCGTGTTTGTCATAGACCCTCCCGGCCAGGGGGGAAATGAGGCAAGAAAACAAAATAGCCGGAAAAAGGGTACAGGAAGCGCCCAGGGCTGATATCCCCAAACCGCTCTGCAAAAACAGGGGCATCACAATGTTCATAGCAAAAATAATGACCAGAGAAATCATGTTGATGATAACCCCCAGGGCAAAGGGTTTCACGGACAAGGGTTTGAGATTGATGAGGGCATGCTCAATCCTCTGCTGGCGGCCTAGGAATAGCAGCAAAAGCATAATGCCCCCAACAAGGGACCCCAGGGCCAGGGGAACATGGCCTGCCAATATGGTGGAAATCCCGTAGAGTATGCCAATCAGGGCCAGGCCGATCAAAATGGTGGAAGCCACATCCAGTTTGGGATGGGTCAGTTGGGCCACATTGCCCAGGAAGCGGGCGCCGCAAAGGAGACAAAGGCCTGACAGGGCGGCAAATACCCAAAACATCATGTGCCAGTGGAAAAAGGCCAGCAAAAGGCCTGCCACAATGACACTGGAGGAAGGCCCCAGGGTAGTCATGGCCCCCATGATCCCCATATAAGTACCCAGTTTACGTTTTGGCGCCACTTCCAGGGTGATATTCATGCCAATGGGAATGAGCATCCCGGTTCCCAAGGCCTGAACAATGCGGCCCCCCAGCAGCAGGGGGAAATTCATGGCCAAAGCTCCCACCACACTGCCCAGCACCAGCAAACCAACAGCCATGAGGTAGAGGCGTTTGGTGGGTATGCTGCGGTACAAAAAGGCGGAGACAGGAACCATCACCGCAGCTCCCAGCATGTAGGCTGTGGAAAGCCATTGCACTGTGGAAATGCCTACCCCCAAGTCTTTCATGATGGGCGTAAAAGCAACATTGAGAAATGCTTCATTGAATGTGGCCAAAAAAGCGGAAAAAGCGGCCACAAAGATAATCAGCCCTGGCCTGTAGGCAATTGTTGAGGCCATTGAGGTTTGTCTTGCGGTTTGCTGATTTGATTTTGTCAACAACAAGCGCTCCCTTCTTGCAAGCAAAAAGAAAAGACACCCTTGGCTTGGCTGCCATGACAGATCTGCCCCGTGTGTCCCTTGCCCCAAGGAGGGAAATTGGGATCAAAAAACGACACACGCTGATCATTGGTATGCTTCGGTACCGTGATCAGATTTACGAGCCATGCTCTACATGTGTCGTTTTCCATTGCTATTGTATTTGGGAATAGTTTAGCGCATTTTTCCCCAAAAGTCAAGATACGGATACTGGATTGCAATAGCAAACCCTTACAACCCTTTATCATGCACTGGCCAAAGGCAAAGCAATAGCCATAACCCTGTCCATATCTTAACAACAAAAGTAGTTCTCAATGTCCCCTGGGCTTGGGCTTTGGGCTTTTCCTGGTGCAGCGCAAAGCAGCCTTCTTTTTTGGGGGTTCAGCAGCTTTTTCGCTTCAAGGCTTCCTGGGCTTGTGGCAGCTTTAAGGCCTGCTGGGCCTTGGGTTGCCATTGCGTTGCCTTTGTTTGGGATGTTTGTTTTCAGCCCTAAGCCTGTTTCCAGGGCAGGGCTGCCTTGCAGTTGGCTCCATTGGTTTAGGATGAACTTACCATTACATTTCCCATATCAACAACGAAACAGCAGGACTTGCCCCAAGATGGCTGCTTATTTTCTTCGCTTCCTTCGTTTTAAACCACTCATACAAGCTGAAACATTGCTTTTTATGCTCATGGTTCATTGAAAATGAAACAAAAAAATGCATGAACACAACATTTCATTTTGTCCTGTTCATGCAAAACATGCTTATCTTGTTTTCAATTTATTACGCTCTGCGCAATCTATCCGGCACTTTAGGTTCACAGCCATGAGTTGTACTTGGTATTCCCGCACCATAAACACTGACGCACATAATCAATGCGCTTAAACCAGTTAACAAACGGTAACCTAATTTTTTATGCATGCATGCTTCCTCCTTTCTCATAAGGATGTATGATGACATAGAAAAGGGATAAGCTGGTGATGGCCATCCCTGCGGCAGCCCAGAGACAATAGGGCTGGAAGGCTGGGATGGTCCAGGCAATGCTTAGGATAAGAACAGTTTGCAGCAACACCATGGTGCGGCTGATTTTTTTATATTTTGCCCTGTCCTTTCCCAGTGGTTTGTGGGGATGTTCCATTGGGGCCCAGATCAAGGTGATCAGCAAGGCAATGCCCAGCAATACGGCCAGGGCCAGGGGGTAAAGCTCCTGGGGTAATCCCAGGGACAAGACACAACCAGCGCCATACCAGCACATGGTCACCACAAAACACTTGGCAAAACTATTGGCATGGTAGCCGCCGGCATACATTCTAAGGGAGGTAAAAAAGAGCAAATACATCACAGTGCCCCACAGTTCACCCAGCAGAAATCCCAGGCACAGGATTGCCAAAAAACTTCCTGCTGTGGACAGCAGTAAGGACCAACCATAGATATGGATGTCCTCGTCCTCCGGCTGAACTACGCCTTTTTGGATCATGGCTTTGGTACATTTTCTGGCAATGCTTGCCAACATCTCACTGTCTCCTATTCTTAAGGGGTAATTTTATCCGCACTTTAAAATGATAAGCCCCTTTGATCAACTCAATGGTCCCCTGGTAACGATCAACCAATTCCTTCACAATCTTCAAACCAACCCCCTTATTTTGTTTGGAGCTAAAGGACAGCAACTCTTTGGGGGCGCGTTTTTCCGGCTCTTTGACAGGGTTTTCTATCTCTAGGCAAAGGCAGTCCCCTTGCACCAAGATATCCAATTGAATGTATTTTTCCCTCTGTTTATCCAGCACTTGTTGGGCCTCAATGGCATTGTCCAAAAGATGGCTCAACATGCTGCCTAGATCCACAGCTTGAAAAGGATGTTCTGCCGGCAATTGAATATTGGTTTTGACCTGAATATTGCTTTGCATGGCCAGGGTCTCTTTGCTGGACAAGACGCCGTCAAGCACCTCATCCCCTGTATGGTATAGCTGGCTAAAATATTGGTTGATCTGGGAAAATTGGTTCAAATAGGTTTCCCTATCAGATACTTTTTCCATCTTGCCCAAGCCCCAAATGATTTGTAAACATTCATTCACTTTTTCCTGGTATAGTTTGAAATTTTTATAATTGGCAATTAACTCCTCATGGCTTTTCATGCTTAATTCCATTTGTTGAATCTGCAATTTTTGCTTTAAGATTTCTTTATTTTTTTTATTTATTAAAACAAATACTGCTAGGTACCCTAGATTCAGTATCAAAAAAGCGATTGAAACCTTCAGTAAAAATTTATGACTTATGTCTTCCCCTAAAAATTCAGTTAATTCCAGAAATGACATTCCCAATATACCAATAGAAATGCCAACTACAATGGAAATAAGAATGAAATGGTTTATCTCTTTTAAAACTACCTTTTTTTTAAGTAAAAAAATTAATACCATTAGCTGAATCAGTTTAACTAAAAATACCATTTGCAATCGATACACATTTTGCAAGGCAAACATATCAATGGTAATATTCTTGTAAATATGCGTGAGCAAAGAAAAAACCAACATGTCAATGCCATACAATAAAGCAATGGGAAATAAGGCCCAAAAGATTTTATAAATCCATTTTCCTTGGATAAAAATGAAAACATAAGCTAGAATGCTTGCAATTGAAAGATAAATAACAGAAATACTATTACTTGTTAAATAATTATAGATTGTAATTAATAAAACAAGAAATATTCCATAGCAAATACAATATTTTCTTTGAGCCCAATCTTTTAATCCTAGTTGAAAAAAAGGAATCGAATAGAGATAAAAAATATCAAAACAAGTTAAGAAGATTTCTAATATCAACCACAGTATAAACATTATAAGATTCACCCTGAGTTCTCTTTATTATTTTATAAAGATATTTCTACAAATTATTGGAACATCTTTTATCAAAATAAAAAAAATAATGTCGAATCTGATTTGAAAGCCTGCCCCCAAGTCAGCCATGCCCCGGGTTCCCATATGCAAGGGGTTGCCTTATGGTGCGGTTCTAAAATTCATGCTCCAATGTTTTCTGTTATCTATCCCGGCCTGCTTTCCATTCCTTGTATGAAAAAACGGTATGGCTTTTTCCATACCGTCCATTGATTCTTTAGACAAATTGCAGCCTACATGACACCCAAGGGTGTCCCGGCTGGTTCACGGGTTTACACATTAAAGCGGAAATTGATGATATCCCCGTCCTGGACAAGGTACTCTTTGCCCTCCAAGCGGCTTTGGCCCCTGTTCTTCACCTCTGCCATGGAGCCAGCGGCCACCAAATCAGCATAAGCCACCACTTCGGCCCGAATGAAGCCCCGCTCTATATCAGAATGAATTTTGCCCGCTGCTTTTTTGGCCTCAGTGCCCCGGTGAATGGTCCAGGCTTTGACCTCATCTTCCCCCACTGTAAAGAAGGACATGAGGTTTAGGGTTTCATACACTGCCAGGGACAGGCGCTCCACCCCCAGCTGGGTGATCCCTAAATCCGCCATGAACAGCTCCCGATCCTCTGGGGGCAGTTCATTGATCTCTGCTTCCAGCAAACCGCAGACTTCAATGCATTGGATGCCCCGCTGCTGGGCCAGGGCTTCCACCTCTGCTTTGCCGGGATAGGCCTTGGTTTTGAACTGCTCTTCATCAGTATTGAGCACCCAAATGATTTTTTTATCTGTCAAGAAACTGTAGTTCACCAACAAAGCCCACTCTGCTTCGGTTAAGCCGGCCTGGTGCAAGGGCACTTCGTTTTCCAAGGAAGCTGCGCATTTTTGTAAAATCTCCAGCTCTGCCTGGTTTTCCTTGGTGATTTTTTTCCCCCCTTGGATCCGTTGGATCCGCTTGTCCACCAATTCCAAATCTGCAAACAGCAATTCCATGTCAATGGTTTCAATATCCCGCAGGGGGTTTAACTCTCCCTCCACATGGGACACTTCGCTGTTTTGAAACACCCGGATCACATGGACCAGAACATCAGCATGGCGGATGCCGTCTAAAAACTGGTTGCCCACCCCTTGACCCTGGCTGGAACCCTGCACCAAACCAGGCACATCGCTGTATTGCACCTGGGCATCAACTGTCCGCTTGGGCTTGTACATGTTGGTCAAAAAATCCACCCGTTTATCCGGCACTTTGGCCATGCTGACATTGATTTCTGTTTTGCCGGATAGATAATTGGACGTTTCGGCTCCTGCATTGGTAGCCAAATTAAACACTGTGGTCTTGCCCACCAAGGGCAAGCCGATTACACCTGCTGTTAGCATGCTTCATCCCCCGCTTTTCCTGCTATTTTATCTGGAGGGCAAAACCCCGCTCCTACAACCTTGCCCCTGTAGGAACGGGGTTTTGCCCGCTTGATGCTTTGCTGTCTCTTGCTGTTTCAATGATTTTGCTTCTCTTTGGCCTGCATGCTGGACAAGGTATAGACATCTGTCCTGCGGTGCTGCCCCAAGGGCAGTTCTTGGCGCACTTTCTCCACTTGCTCCAGGTTACATGTAGCCAGGAGCAATTCCTCCCCTGCCCCAGCCTGGGCCACCACAGTGCCCCAGGGATCCGCCACCATGGAATGGCCGTAAGTCACATAGGAGGCTTGGGGATTCCGGGCTGGGGAAACCACAGCCATAAACACCTGGTTATCCACTGCCCTGGTGCGAATGAGCAAATCCCAATGGGCCTGGCCCGTGACCTTGGTAAAGGCTGCGGGCACCACAATGATCCGGGCCCCTTGCATCATGAGCAAGCGGAAGAGCTCGGGAAAACGCAAATCATAGCAAATGGCCAGGCCCAAAGGCCCAAAGTCTGTGGGCACCACAACCACCTTTTCCCCTGCTGTCAGGGTGCTGGACTCTTGCACCTTGGGTCCCCCTGGCACATTCACATCAAAGAGGTGCATTTTGCGGTATTGCCCCAACAATTGGCCTGTAGGCCCATAGACCACAGTGGTATTATACACCAGGGCCCCGTCCTGTTCGGGCACAGATCCCCCCACCAGGGTGAGGGCATGTTCTTGGGCAGTTTGGGCTAACATGGCAAAGGTTTCCCCTTGGGGAAACCTTTCCGCATACAGGGCAAATAAAGCCGGCTGATAGGGGCAGCTGAACATTTCCGGCAGCACCACCAACTGGGCGCCTTGGGCTGCCGCAGCGGCTATCATTTCCCTGGCTTGCTTCAAATTCGCTCCTTTGTCCTGTTGCACCAAGGTTTGACAAAGGGCAAGCTTACATTCCTTGGCCCCTGGTTCCATATTACCGTCTCCTTCTGCCGCCCCGTGCCCCTAAAATCTCTGCCAACACCACGGCAGACTGGATATGTTGGGGGTTGAGCATGGTTCGAATATGGTCAAGTTTCGGGCTCATGGCCTTGGTCCTTTGGGGGCAGACAACATGCTGTCCTTCTACTGCCAAGGTATCGGGTGGCCCCTGGGGGACAACACCCGGGGCTGTTTCTACTACCAAGGGGATTTCCCTTGCTCCCAGCCTCTGCTCCTTTGGGGGAGGGGTGGATTCCTGGGGCTGGGATTCTTGGGTCCCTTGGGCTGCTGTTTCAGCCAACCATTCTTCCATCTCCCGGGATACCTTTTGGGGCCTTGGTTCCCCCTGGGAAGGGGGTGTTTGGGGCCTGGACCAAGGTCCGGATAAAGGCCCGTCTTCGTCCCCTAGAAACAGGACAGCTGGCCCCTGGGGGAAGCCCCCGGCTTTCCTTGCCTCACTGTGCCCCTGGTCAAAACATAACCTTGCCCTGCTGGCTTGGCCCAGGAAAAATAGCATCAAAAGCAAGCAGGTAAGCCCTGGTAACATCCAATTGTTTTCCATTTGCATCGCCCCTATTATTGGTTCTATTGGCCTTGCAAGGGATCTTTGCTTAACTGGGTTCCTTTGTCTGTACCAGAGATGCTTTCCCGCATCTTGGTATCAGCCCATAAATTCTGCAAGTTATAATAATCCATGACCCCTAGTTTCCCCTGGCGCAAGGCGTCGGCCAGGGCCTTGGGCACTTCGGCCTCTGCTTCCACCACTTTGGCCCGCATTTCTTCCACTGAAGCCACCATTTCCTGCTCCTGGGCCACAGCCATGGCTCTTCTTTCCTCAGCCTTGGCCTGGGCAATGCGTTTGTCTGCCTCTGCTTGGTCTGTCTGCAACTGGGCGCCAATGTTCCGGCCCACATCCACATCCGCAATATCAATGGAAAGAATCTCAAAGGCTGTGCCTGCGTCCAAACCCTTTTCCAACACAGTGCGGGAAATGGAATCAGGATTTTCCAACACTTGTTTGTGGTTATCCGCACTACCCACTGTGGTTACCACACCTTCACCCACCCGGGCTAAAATGGTTTCTTCTCCAGCACCGCCCACCAAGCGGTCAATATTGGCCCGCACAGTGACCCGGGCCACTACTTTCACTTCAATGCCGTCCTTGGCCACAGCGGAGATCAAGGGGGTCTGGATAACCTTGGGATTTACGCTCATTTGCACGGCTTGCAACACGTCCCGGCCTGCCAAATCAATGGCTGCCGCCCGTTCAAAGGCCAAGGGGATGGCGGCCCGTTCCGCAGCAATGAGAGCGTCAATGACCCGGTCCACATTCCCGCCGGCAAGGTAATGGGCTTCCAACTGGTTCACCGTGACTTCCAATCCAGCCTTAACGGCTTTGATCAAGGGATTCACAATTTTGGTGGGGGGCACCCGCCGCAAACGCATCCCAATGAGGGTAAAAATGCCGATTTTTACATTGGCCGCCAGGGCTGAAATCCATAGGCCCACAGGCACAAAAGAGAACAATATGACCACCAGGATAATAATCAGAAAAATCAAAAGCAATGCAGATATTGATATCATGACAATGACCCACCTCCTATATTGAATGTAGTAAGAGTGTACAATAAAATGCTTGTTTTGTCCAATGCTGGATGATTCTTCAGCCTAAGGGCCTCAAAAGCTGGTCAAATGGGTTGCTAAGCCCCCAAATACCTGGTTCTTTTCCCCTATATATATGGGTCAAACAGCACATTGATCCCCTTATCAATTCTGCCAAATATCTCTGTATCATGTCCTTGACCAGGGAAAAGCAGCAGGAGCTCAAGAGTATGGCACGAATAAGTATAAGTAATAGAAAGATATGTTACCAGCGTTTTGCCAAAGGGATTTTGCCTATGAGGTGGATCAATTGTCTGCCAGTTATCCAACACACTACACCTTGTGAGGCAAGGGATTTTAGGAAAAACAGGAGACTTTTCCCCTTGTTTTATCTATCATATTATATTGTTCTCATCCAAATGACAGGAAGAAAAACTACTTTATCATTGGATGAGGATAAAAGCGCAGCAATCTATCATGAGAAACCTACATAACTGCCTTTGGCATTGCCCAAGGCCAGGGAGTCAAATATGAAATGTAAAACCTTGAATGTTAACATCCATATGCTTTCCTTTTGTCTTTTGCTCCTAGCCTTGGGAATTATATTCCTTTCTGGTTTGGCGCTTCAAAATGCCAATACATGTATGCAAAAGCAATTGGCTATTGAACAAAACCGCAGACAATGCGCGGAACAAAGCCAAGCCTTGGCCAATGCTTCGGATTATCTTACTTCTGCTGTATGGCATTTTATCGCCACCCAACAGGTTTCCTATCTGCAAGATTACTGGCATGAAGTGGATTTTCTGCAAAGCCGGGATAAAGCCCTGGAGCAACTGGCTGCCTTATCCCTCACCCCCCGGGAGGGGCAGCTGCTCCATGCTGCCAAGGAGGAATCTGACAAGCTCATTGGCCGTGAAGCTTGGGCCATGCGCCTGACAGCAGAAAGCATTGGGCTACAACCCCAGGATATGCCGCCCAAGGTGGCGGCAGTCCAGTTTCAACAAGGGGAAGAAACCTTATCCCCTGAAGCCAAACAAGGGGCTGCCCTGGCCTATATATTTGGGGAGCAGTATCAGGACAGCAAGGCCTTGATTCACCAAAACATTGAAGCATTCAGAACCCTGCTCAGTGAACGGAAAAACGATGAGCTCAGGCAAGCCAGCCAGGAAACCCGGGCTACTTTGCATCTGACCCAGGGCTATAATATTGCTGTGTTAGGATTGCTTTTGCTATCCCTCTTGCTATTTTATGCCTTGGTGATGCGGCCCTTTCACCGGTACGCGGTTTCGCTCCAAGATTTATCTGCCCATGAATTTGTTTCCTTACAACCAGTGGGTTCCAAGGAGACAAAGGCCTTTGCCAAGGCCTTTAATTTGATTCACCAGGACTGGGAAAAGCAGAAAAAGCAATTGGAGCAAGAGCGCTTTCGGTTTCGGGTGGCAGTGGAAAATACTTCAGTGGTGGTGTTTGAATATGATTTGGCCACTGATGTTTATACTGCTTATGGCAATTTGTACCCGGATCAAAAAAGGGATGCTTCCATCCCCATGGAGCGGGTGATTCCTGCTTTTATGCAAAGCCATATCACTGAGCTGGTGGAAGAAGGGTCTAGCCATCTGGTTTCCCAGGTATTATCCGGACAAAGCCCCGGGGAAATAGAGCTGCGGGTACGGGTTTACCAGAGCAAACAACCATTTCTTTGGGCCAGGGTCACCACCACCCCCATTGTGGATGCCCAGCAGGTTGTGACCAAGATCATTGGCAAGATCACCAACATAGAATCAGAGAAAGCCAAGGAATTTGCTTTGGAAGAAATGAAATCCAGGGACAGCCTCACAGGACTTTATAACAAGGAAACAGGCATCCGTTTGGTGCAGGAATATATGAAGCAAAAAAGCCCCCAGGAAATCTGCGGCATCATGCTATTGGATATGGATAATTTTACCCAGCTCAATCAGGAGGAAGGCTCTGTATTTGCAGACGCTGTGCTCCAAGAGGTGGCGGATATTCTACGGGCCCAGACAGGCTCTGAGGATATCTTGGTGCGTTTGGGGGGGGATGAATTCATGTTGTTCATCAAGGGTTGCCCCAAATCCAGGGCCACGATTTTAGGGCCCCAAATTGCTACCATGATCCGCAATCTATCCTTACGGCAAGAGGCGGGTTTGCAGATCTCCGCCAGCATTGGCATGTGTGTCACTGAGGTGGTGGATGAATACAGCGGGCTTTACCGCTGTGCTGAAAGCACCCTGAAATATGTCAAGGAACACGGCAAGGGCGCAGCTGCTTGTTACTTGGATACTTCCAATGACTTGGGGACCATGTTGACCCAGGTATATCCAGAGAAACATTTTATCAATGACATTGACCGGCCTGGGGACCACCAGGAAGTGGATTTGATTGCCTTTGCCTTAGAATTATTGGGAAAATCAAAAAATTTGGATGATGCGATTTTTTTGCTTTTAGCCAGAATCGGTAGAAGTTGTCATATGGACCGGGTCTCTATCTTGGAAATGAATATTGATTATTTAACCTGCAAATTCCCCTATCAATGGGCCCAAAACGCCTCGGAGCTGCAAATGGGGCAAACTTATTACGTGACCCAGGAGGAATGGCAAAGCATTCCAATGGCCTATGATCAAGACGGCCTTTGTGATAAGTATCTCATCCAAAGCCTTACCACTCCTTATTCTTGCTTGCATGCAGGCATTTGGAACCAAGGGGTATATGTGGGAGGGGTATGTCTGGAGATTTGGAAAAAAGAATATACCTGGCCCCTGGAGCAACGCAAGCTTTTGGGTGAACTGGTCAAAATCATTGCCTCCTTTATCCTCAAAGCCCGGGCAGATGCCTTAAGCCAGGCAAAGACTGATTTTCTATCCCGCATGAGCCATGAAATCCGCACCCCCATGAATGCCATTACTGGCATGACGGCCATTGCGAAATCCGTGTTGCCTGACCAGGAAAAGACCATGGATTGCTTGCATAAGATTGAAGCAGCCAATGCTTATTTGCTTAGTTTGATCAATGATATTTTGGATATGTCCCGTATTGAGAGCGGCAAAGTGGAATTGAATCTTGAAACCATTGCTGTGGAGGAACAGCTTCGGGCCTTGGAAGCCTTGATGCGCCCCCAGGCTGAGGCAAAACAAATTGAATTTGGGGTACAAAAGGCCTTTGCTGGGGGCCTAAAGGTGTTGGCTGATCCCCTGCGGCTTAATCAAGTGTTGATCAATATCATCAGCAATGCCATTAAATTTACCCCTGCTGGGGGAAAGGTCTTGGTTATGGTAAAGCAATTGGGGCAAACAGAGGAAACGGTAAAGCTTCGCTTTTCCGTACAGGATACGGGCATTGGCATTGCCAAGGAAGCTTTGGGACGCATTTTCAATGTATTTGAACAAGCGGAAAAAAATACAGCCAATACCTTTGGCGGCACCGGGTTGGGGCTTTCCATCTCCAGCCGCTTGGTGCAAATGATGGGGGGAACCTTGGAGGTCACCAGTGAAGTGGACCAAGGCGCTTGTTTTTATTTTACTTTGCCTCTCCCCCGGGCCTTTCCTTGCCCCCAGGAAGAATCCGGTGCAAAGGCTTTGGCTCCTGCTCCAACATACCGGTTTTTAGGCAAACGGATCCTGGTGGCTGAAGACAATGAGTTAAACCGGGAAATTGCGGAGACCATTTTAACCATGCATGATTTTGAGGTGGAAACTGCGGTCAATGGCCAGGAAACTGTGGATAAATTTGCCCAACATGAAGCCTATTATTATGATGCTATTTTGATGGATATACGCATGCCTGTGTTGGATGGTTTGGAAGCAACCAAACGGATCCGTACTTTGGGGAAACCAGACTCCCGGACCATCCCCATTATTGCCATGACAGCCAATGCTTTTGATGAAGATATGAAACAATCTTTGGACAGCGGCATGAACGGCCATTTGTCTAAACCCATAGAAGTGGATAAATTATTGGACCTTCTTTGGCGCTGTATCACACAAGAAAGGGGGAAATCCTGATGGTTGGCACAAAAAAGGCTCTGCTCATTGTGGATGATGTGGAAATCAACCGCGCCATCCTGGGGGCATTGTTTGAAGAGCAATACACCATTTTTGAGGCAGAAAACGGCCAACAGGCCCTGGACATGCTAGGAAAACACAAAAGTGCCATCAGCGCCATGTTGCTGGACATTGTTATGCCAGTCATGGATGGTCTTACGGTCTTACAGGAAATGAAGAAGCGGCACTGGAATGACATGGTGCCAGTGATTTTGATTACAGCAGAAAACAGCGAAGATACCTTTTTGCAGGGGTATACCCTGGGGGTCTCGGATATTATCAACAAGCCCTTTCGTCCTGATATTGTCAGGCGCAGGGTTCAAAATGTTGTGGAGCTTCATGCGCACAAACACCGGTTGGAAGAAATGGTCCACGAGCAAACCGCTGCGTTGGAACGCCAATCCCAAGCCTTGCAAAAGGCCAATTTATTGCTGGAACAGCAGGCCAAAAAGCTCAAAGAAAACAATAATTTTATCATTGATGCTTTAAGCACCATTGTGGAATTTCGCAACGGCGAATCTGGCGCCCATATCAAACGCATGCGCAAGATTACAGCCATTTTAATGCGGGCGCTCTCGGATAAATATGAGGAATACCGCATGTCTTTGGAACGCATTGAAACCATTGCCAGCGCTGCCACGATGCATGATATTGGAAAGATTGCTATTCCTGATTCTGTACTCTTAAAACCAGGCAAATTAACAGCAGAAGAATTTGAAATCATGAAAACCCACACCATTCGCGGCTGCGAACTGCTCCAAAATCTGCATTATGATGACCAGGATGAAGAGTATTACAGCTATTGTTATGAAATCTGCCGGCATCATCATGAACGCTGGGATGGCAAAGGATATCCGGATCACCTCAAGGGAAATGCCATCCCCATTTGGGCCCAAGTGGTATCCATTGCAGATGTCTATGAAGCCTTGAGCAGCAAACGGGTCTATAAAGACGCCTATTCCCATGAAAAGGCGGTGGAAATGATCACCCAAGGGGAATGCGGTGAATTTAATCCTGCTTTGATGCAGTGCTTTTTACAGGTAGCGGATATCTTAAAAAAAGAACTACAGGCTGAAACCTCTGCCTAAAAGCCTAAGGGCCTGCCTGCCCTTTGCTGGCATTCTTTGGGTATGTTACTTTGCATACCCATTGCCTGGTATGGCAATGGAAAAAGCGCTATTAGGATGGTATTGTTTGGGGACAAAGGCTCTTTCAGCAAGATAAAAGGCGCCGGATTTTTCCATTGGCCTTGGTATATAGCGGGGGCAAATCCCCATTACCCTGGCTATATGCCAAGGCGGATACATCTTGTTCCAAGTCAAAAAACAGGATTGTTGTATCCTGGCCAGCCCAGGTAAAGAACCTTTTACCGTAGCTTTGCCGACCAGCCTCCACAGTCCGCAAAGAGGGATGAAATATCATGACAGATAGAATCGAGGCCTCTAAGCATCAGCTGCATAAAGAGTATCAAGCTTTGGATTATGAATACAATGCTTTGATGAGTGCTTTGCATGTCAGTGTCAGCAAACATTTGCTGGATGAGCACTTTACGGCAATCTGGGCTAATGATTATTATTATGACATCATCAAGTATCCGAAAGAGGAATATGAAGCTCTGTTTCATAACCATGTGGACGAATTTTATCGCAACCATCCGGAGGATTTACAACAGATTTCCGCCACAGTAGCAGCTGCCCTGGAGAATCAACAGCCAAGTTACGAATGTATTTGCCGCATGCCCCAAAAAGGTGGCACTTATATATGGGTCCGTATGGTGGGCTCCTTTACCGAAGAAGTGGTCAACGGATTTCCTGTGGTATATACGGTTTTTATGGATATCACGGATTTGGTGCAAACCCAGAAGGAGCAGTCCATTACCTATGACAATCTGCCGGGTTTTGTGGCTAAATTTCGGGTCACTGAGGATCATTCCTTTTCCTTTGTTTATGCCAATGACCAATTCATTCAATTTTTCGGGGAACAAAAGCCAGGGGCTCCGCCTTACTCTTTGGTGAATCTGGACAATCAAAGGAACCGCGAAACAATCCTGGCCCAATATCCGCTGATGCGGGCAGGAAAGCCGGTCCATTTTGTGGTCCAGGTACAAGATAAAGCAGGCCATGACGCATGGCTGCAAATCAATGCTGCTTGCATTGATTGGGTCAACCAAGACCCCCTTTACCTGGTGATTTACATAGATATCACGGATATCACGGAACAGCGGGAAATCCAAAAACAGCTGGAAGAACGTTCGGCAATGCTGCTAAGTGCCCTGGAGATAGCCGAACGGGCCAATCAAGCAAAATCGGATTTCTTATCCCGCATGTCCCATGATATCCGTACCCCCATGAACGCCATTCTCGGTATGTTAATCATTGCGGAGGAAGCGGGAGAAGATATTGCCCGCATCAAGGATTGCCTAGGCAAAATTAAAAATTCCGCCAATTTCCTCCTTTCCCTGATCAATGATATTCTGGATATGTCCAAAATTGAAAGCGGCAAGATGACTTTAAAGAAAAAACAGTTTGATTTTGTTGCTTTGGTTAAAAGTATCACCACCATGTTTTATAGCCAGGCCCAAGAAAAGCAACTGGATTTTCATGTTTCCATGGGCTACGGGTTAGAGGAAGCTTATATAGGAGATGAACTGAAACTCAAGCAGATTCTCATCAACCTGCTGGGCAATGCCATGAAATTTACAGCCCCCGGGGGACAAGTACAGCTGTCTATTACCAGGGGCAAGTGCTCGGGCAAAGCCATGGAACTGATTTTCTCTGTCAAGGATACTGGCATGGGAATGGAAAAATCCTTTCTGGATAAATTGTTTCAGCCCTTTGAACAAGGGACACAGCAACGGGAATCCCAAGGGGGATCCGGACTGGGTCTGGCCATTGCCCAAAACTATTCCCGCATGATGAACGGCAATATCAGGGTGGAAAGCCAACAGGAAAAAGGCAGCACCTTTACAGCCCGGGTATGGCTGGAATCAGTGGGATATCAGCTGCAAACCGCTGATGTGAAGCACCAATTTCAAGGAAAAAGGGTCCTGGTGGTGGATTGGGATTTAGATTCCGGACAATACACAGTGTCTTCCTTGGAGAAATTCGGTATTCAGGCTCATTTTGTAACTTCCGGAGTCAAAGCCCTCAAATTGCTTGAGAAAAAGACTGAAACCTTCCACCTGATTCTTGTGGACTGGAAACTATTACATGACACAGCCCTGCACAAAGCCCTGGACTCTAAACATGTCCTGGACCCTGAATCCCCGGTGGTTGCTGTTTCCGCCTATGACTGGGGCAGTATCCAAGAAAAAGTTGAGGCCTTTGGTATTACCCATTATTTACAAAAACCCCTATTCCCTTCTACCTTATATGATTTTCTGGTTTCCGTGCTGTATGAAAGGCCTGTTTTGTCCAAACCCTCCCCAAACCAATACCTTTTTCAAAAGGAAAGGATCCTGCTGGTGGAAGACAATGACATCAACATGGAAATTGCCCAAACCCTTTTGACTTCCCGCAATCTTAGGATAGAAACAGCCAGAAACGGGAAAGAAGCAGTGGAAAAGTTCTCCAGACAAAAACCAGGCTATTATTTGGCCATTTTAATGGATATTCAAATGCCGTTATTAAACGGTTTGGAAGCAACCCAAATCATCCGTTCCTTGGCTAGGGAGGATGCTGGAAAAGTGCCCATCATTGCCATGTCAGCCAATGCCTTTGAGGAAGATGTGGAAAAATCCCTGGAAGCCGGGATGAATGCTCATCTGACCAAGCCCATTGATATGGAAGCAGTTTGCCAAACTTTGCAGCAATATTTGCCCCAAACATAAACAAAATCCCCCTTGAGGGGGAAGTTTCCGGGCAAGGCATTCATTGTTTCCTTTGCATGATACCTGGATAGGCTGGGCTTTGGGCAATCAAGGTCTACAGCCATGAAAAAATGGGCAGTCTTTTCATTGTACGAATTTTGCCCCAGGGTACTTGCGCTGTCTTTCGCTTTACTGTGGTGGCGATTCCCAGCAATATGCCAAGCAGAAAATAGGCAAGAAAACCTACCGCTATGATGACATTGGGCATTGGCTGGGGCTAAGGGAAGCGAATTATGCTTGAAAAAGGTAAAAAACCCCAAACACTACTGGCCTCTCCACTCAGTACAGCTTTCCCCCATTCATTCATGGTAATCGTGGGTATCCCGGCAAACAAAGAGAGAACCGCAGATTGCTAGAACCAATTTATACCTCTCATAGTGATAATCAGAAGCATGATCCAGGCGACAATGATTGGAAATGTAGCAAGGACATAGGCAACACTGCATAGCCAATCCCCTTTTGTATCAATATTGCAGCTCAACAGCAGCAAATACGTCAGCATTGTAACGGCCAATGGCTGATACAAGCAGTTTATGTTTTTTAAGAAGCATAGGCAAATTTATCACCGAAAAGGCAATGGCTAGGGCCCATAGCACAATGAAAAACTATGGCCATTGCCATAGTACAAAGCAAGCAAACTTTTAGCGCTAATCCCGTAAACAGTTCATGTGAGCTTGCATATCTTTAGAGCAGACCGGACGGCTTAGCGATAATCAGCATCATTTGCGGCACATATATCTGTGTTTATCCATTCATATTTTATGTATTCGTAAATCCTCTGATTTGACAAAAACGGGCCCTTTAACAGGGCCCAGACATGGTTAAAAGGATTTCTTTTGTTCATGAAGGATTGCGCAGGCCTAGGATCTCATCCAAAATACAATGGGCCAAATCTCTTTTGGGCATTTTATCCAGGCTCTTGATGGAGCCATCGGGATAAAGCAATTTCACCACATTGGTGTCTGTGCCAAACCCTGCCCCAGGCACAGTAATGTCATTGGCCACCAAGAGATCCAAATTTTTATGTTTCATCTTTGCCCAGCTGTTTTCAAGCAAATCCTCAGTTTCCGCCGCAAACCCCACCAGGGTAACCCCGTCCAACTTGTTACAACCCAACTCGTACAAAATATCCGTGGTTTTTTCCAGGGCCAGGCTTAATTCTTGCTCCTGTTTTTTGATTTTATGGGTAGCCTGGTGTTTGGGCCGATAATCCGCCACTGCAGCGGCTTTGATGATAATATCCGCTGTATTGCAATGATTCAAGACAGTTTCATACATTTCCTGGGCAGTTTCCACCTGAATCACTTCCACCCCAGGAGGAGGCAACAAACAGGTGGGGGCTGTCACCAAAATCACCTTGGCCCCCCGCTGCATGGCTGCAGCAGCCAAGGCATACCCCATTTTACCTGAACTGCGGTTGCTGATATAACGCACAGGGTCAATGGCTTCCCTGGTACCGCCAGCTGTGACCAACACAGTCAAACCGCTTAAATCACCGGCAATGGGGATGACCTCAAAAATATACTTGAGAATTTCCTCTACTTCCGGCAAACGCCCCTTGCCTTCATGTCCGCAGGCCATGGGGCCCACCCCTGGTTCCACCACAGTATAGCCCTCTTGCTTCAATAAGGCAATATTGGCCTGGACCTGGGGATTGGCGTACATATGCACATTCATGGCCGGGCAAATCATCACTGGACAAATGGCCGCCAAAATGGAGGTGGTCAATAGATCATCCGCAATACCATGGGCCACTTTTCCTAAAAAATTGGCAGTGGCCGGAGCCACTACCATTAAATCAGCCCCAAAGGATAGCTCAATATGGGGCACACCATAGGAGGGAGATGGGTCGAACAGGCTTGTATGTACAGGCCTACCAGAAGCCATTTCAAAGGTTAGGGGGGTTACAAAACGGCAAGCTGCTTCTGTCATGATGACATTCACCTGGGCTTTGAGCTTTTTCAAGCGACTGGCCAAATCCGCGGCCTTATAGGCAGCTACACTGCCAGTAACCCCCAAAGCAATGGTTTTTCCCTCCAACAACATAAAAATCCCTCCATTACTTACTTAATCCCTTGTTTGGTGCGGCGATAGCTTACATCCCCCCAAGCAATTTCCCGTAAAGCCTCGGTCACATCCTTTTCCACTACACCTTCTCCATTGCTTGCCTTGGGTTTTCCTTTTCTAATTTCCGTCAATTGCCTGGCCCTTTTAGCAGCCACAGACACCAAGGTATAGCGGCAATCCACTTTCAGCAACAGTTCATCCAAAGACGGTTGATTCATTGATTTCCTCCCCGCAAAGGTTCAAACAATCATTGTTTTTTTAAGCCCAACCAGCTAACACCACCCGGTGGGCCCGGCATTTTTCCGCCTGCACAATACAGTCTAATGCTTGTACAGCCTTTTCTAACTCATCATTCACCACAATGTAATCATAATACTGCGCTTTTTGCATTTCCCCCGCAGCCCAATCCAACCTCATTTTGATTTTCTCCGCTGTTTCTGTATTCCGCCCAACCAATCGTTGGGCCAATTCCCCTTTGGATACAGTGGTCACAAACACCAATACAGCTTCAGGATACTTCTCTTTGATCTGCAAACCACCCTGTACGTCAATCTCCAGGATAACATCAAAGCCTTGATCCAACATGTCCTGTACCGCTCCTGCCGGGGTTCCGTAGTAATCCTCATACACAGGGGCCCATTCCAAAAAACCGTTTGCCTCCCGCAAAGCCCCAAAGGCTTCCTTGGACATAAAATAATAGTGCACCCCGTCCAGCTCCCCTGGTCTGGGAGCCCTGGTGGTAGCGGATACGGATAATCTAATTTGCGGACAGCGGGCCAGCAAAGCAGAACATAAGGTACCCTTTCCACAGCCAGAGGGACCAGAAATCACCATCAATACGCCTTGTTTCATTTTTCCATTCCTATCCACAAACTATTCGTTGATTTCATCCCCTCCAGGGGTAGATGACTCCTTATTCACCAAACGATGGGCCACGGTTTCCGGCTGTACTGCGGATAGGATCACATGATCACTATCTGCAATGATTACAGCCCTGGTTCTCCGGCCGTAGGTAGCATCCACCAACATCCCCCTGTCCCTAGCCTCGGTGATGATTCTTTTGATAGGCGCTGATTCAGGGCTTACAATGGCCACAATGCGATTGGCTGAAACAATATTTCCGAATCCTATATTAATAAGCTTGATATCCAATTGGGTAGCCCCCTTTATAATGGTCCCCTATTCAAGATTTTGTACTTGCTCCCGAATTTTCTCCAATTCACTTTTTATCTCCACTGCTGTGGTGGCAATGGCCAAATCCGAAGCTTTGGAAGCAATGGTATTGATTTCCCGATTCATTTCTTGCAACAAAAAATCCATCTTTCGTCCCACAGGTTCCTGGCTTTGTCTCAAGGTCGTCAAAGCTTGCTGGACATGGCTATACAATCGCACCAGTTCTTCGGTGATATTGGAACGCTCGGCAAAAACAGCCACTTCTGCCATCAACCGGTTGGTATCCAAGGTGGCATCCTGCAACCACTCTGCTAATCGTTGCTTGAGTTTAGAGCCATAGGTTTCCACCACATCTGGGGCCCGCTTTTCAATGCTTTGGACCAAGGTCTGCACCAATGCCAAGCGGGCGCATAAATCCTGCTGCAATTGGCGCCCCTCCACTGCCCGCATGTCTTGTAATTGCGTTATAGCAGCGGTCAAAGCTTCTTGCAACACAGGCCAACAGGCTTCCCAATCTTCTTTAGGGCCTTCCAAGGCAATGACATTGGGCAAAGCCAACAGATGCTCCAAACCAATGGCTGAAGCCATGCCAAGTTCATCCAACAGCCCTTCCATGGCCCTATAATACGACGCCGCCAGGGCTTTGTCAACTTTCACCACAGCCGGGGTTTCCCCGGTATCTTCCACCACCACATAGACATCGATCCGTCCCCGGGCAAGGTTGCTTTGGATATGACGCTTGGCCTTTTCTTCCAAATACATCATACCCCGGGGCATTTTCAACATAACTTCACAAAACCGATGATTTACTGATTTCATTTCCACAGTAAATTTTTTTCCTTGGCCTACAGCTTCACCCCGGCCAAAACCAGTCATGCTCTTCAGCATACCCTACCACCCCCTGTCCATTTATCCTTTATTTCAACAAGGACAAGAAGTTTTCTATGCGATCCAGACCTTCTTTGATTCTATCCATGGACGCAGCATAGGACATCCGAAAACAAGTGTCATCCCCAAAGGCAATGCCTGGTACCAAAGCCACATTGGCTTTTTCCAAAAGCAAACCAGCCAAATCCGAAGCGCCTTGGATCACTGTATCTTCATAGGATTTGCCAATGTAAGCATGCATGCTGGGAAAGGCATAAAAAGCACCGCCAGGACAATCACAAGATAACCCGGCAATGCCATTGATCCGTTCCAACATATAATCCCTGCGCTGCCGGAAGGCCTCCAGCATTTGGCTCAATGGTTCCTGGGGTCCGGTTAAAGCTGCCACACTGGCGGCCTGGGCAATGGAAGTGGGATTGGATGTGGAATGACTTTGCAAATCCGCCATGGCTTTGGCCACTGCAGGGGATGCCGCAGCATAGCCAATCCGCCAGCCAGTCATGGCATAGGCTTTGGACACACCATTGATGACCACTGTGCTTTCCTTTAATTCCGGGCTCAACGAAGCAATGCTCACATGGGTTAAGCCATCATACAAAAGTTTTTCATAAATTTCATCTGAAATAATGACAATTTTGTGCTTGACCAATACATCGCCCAAAGCTGCCAGCTCTTCTTTCCCGTACACTGCGCCAGTGGGGTTGCTGGGACTGTTGAGCAAACACACTTTGGTCCGGTGGGTAATGGCTTTTTCCAGCTTGTCCGGGGTCATTTTAAAACCATCCGCTGCTGTGGTTTGCACCACCACTGGCGTTGCGCCTGCCAATTTAATTTGTTCCACATAACTCACCCAATAGGGGGCGGGCAGAATGACTTCATCCCCTGGCTGACAAAGCACCTGGAAAGTATTGTAAAGAGAATGTTTGGCTCCAGCAGACACCACAATTTGATTCAGCTGGTACTCCAGATTATTGTCTGTTTTGAATTTCTCTACAATGGCTTTTTTCAAAGCTTCTGTACCAGATACTGGGGTATACTTGGTCATGCCTTTGTGAATGGCTTCAATGGCTGCTGCCTTGATGTGTTCCGGGGTATCAAAGTCAGGCTCTCCCACACCAAAATTGATGACATCAATCCCCGAAGCCTTTAACTTTTTGGCCTTTGCATCAATGGCTAAGGTAGGGGAGGGACTAATTTGTAATGCTCTGTCTGCCAAGATCATCTTTTACATCCTCCTGAACAAATGGTTTTCAATCTCAAACCATGCATGGTTTTTTTATTCTTAAATCTCATTCCTAAATAGATTCTTTTAAAAATAGATTCGTTTAAAAGGTAAATTGTATTGTCCCCAAATTGTTTTTGATCCGCGAAATGGCTTCACGCAAACGCTCTGTGGGAACAGTCAAGGACATTCTGAAATATCCGGCGCCATTGGGGCCATAGCCATCCCCCGGGGTAATCACCACCCCGGCTTTTTCCAGCACCAATTCAGCAAAGGAATCAGAAGTATAACCCTTGGGAACCGGGGCCCAAACATAAATGGTTGCTTTGGGTTTTGCCAATTGCCAACCCATGGCATTGAAACCATCCACCAAAATATCCCGGCGTTCTTGGTAAATTCGGTTGTTTTCCTCTATGATGCGCTGATCCCCCAATAATGCTTCCATGGCTGCATATTGAATGGCCTGAAATTGTCCGGAATCCAAATTGGATTTCAACCGCCCCAATGCTTCCACCACTTGTTCGTTGCCTGCTGCCCAAGCTATCCGCCAACCCGTCATATTATAGGTTTTGGAAACAGAGTGAAATTCAATGCCCACTTCTTTGGCCCCAGGAACCTGCAAAAAACCAATGGGCTGATAGCCATCATAGGCTACTTCAGTATAAGGAGCATCATGACACACCAAAATGTTATATGTCTTGGCAAAGTCAACCACTTCTTGGAAAAATGCTTCTGTGGCCACCGCACCGGTGGGATTGTTGGGATAATTTAAAAACATGATTTTGGCTTTTTGGGCCACCTCCGGGGGAATGGCTTGCAAATCCGGCAGAAAATCCTTTTCCGCAGTCAAAGGCATATAATAGGGGGTGGCTCCGGCCAAAATGGCGCCTCCCTCATATACTGGATAGGCTGGATCTGGCACCAACACCACATCCCCAGGATCCAAAAAGCACCAAGAAATATGGGCAATGCCTTCCTTGGAGCCAATCAAAGATACCACTTCTGTTTGGGGATCCAAAGCAACTTGGAAACGCTGTTGGTACCATTGGGCCACAGCTTTGCGAAAGCTCAGCATCCCCACAGAAGAAGGATATTGATGATTGGCCGGGTTTTTCGCTTCTTTATATAACATTTCAATCACAGGGGCAGGAGTGGGCCTATCCGGATCTCCAATCCCCAAACTAATGATATCCACACCTTGGGCTCTTTTTTGATCAATGAGTTTTTCAATGCGGGCAAAAAGATAAGGTGGTAAATTTTTAATCCTCTGCGCTTCTACAAACTTCAATCTCATCAACCCCTCTTTTTTCATGCAAATTCCTTATTTAAGGCAAATTCATTGTACAGTGATGTGCAATGACGAAACGATTTGCTCTCCTTTGTCCATTGTACCAAAAAAGCGAGCCCCCATCCATGCACGCCATGGTCCTCTTCTTTATTTTCCCTATTGTTTTCTATTTCAGTCCATACTCCCCTGTAAACACCCTTTCTGCCGGACCAGTCATATACACGTGCTTGTTATTTGCCCAGAAAATTTCCAGGTTTCCCCCCAACAATTGCACTTCCACCTGACGCTGGGTGAAACCGTTCAAATGGGCAGCCACTGCAATGGCGCAAGCCCCGGTGCCACAAGCCATGGTTTGCCCAACCCCCCGTTCCCAGACCCGCATCACCAGGTGTTGGGCATCCAGCACTTGCACCCATTCCACATTGGTTTTTTCCGGAAAAGCGGGATGGGTTTCCAATTGAGGCCCCCAGACAGGGATAGGGGTTTGGGAGAGCTCTTCCACAAACACCACGCAATGGGGATTGCCCATGGATACGGCTGTCACAGCAAAGGTCTGCTCCCCTACGATCAAAGGCTCACCCACCACCACGCCTGCCGGGCCTATCATGGGAATTTGGCTACGTTCCAACCGGGGTTCTCCCATATCCACTTGCACCCTATAGGGCTCTTGGGCCTCCAAGATCTCTGGCAGCATAATGCCAGCCAGGGTTTCCACTTGGATCTTTTTTTTGCTCACCACACCAGTTTCATAAGCATAACGGGCCAAGCAGCGTATCCCATTGCCGCACATTTCCGGCTCACTACCATCGGCATTTATGATTTGCATGGCAAAATCCGCCCTTTGGGAGGGCCGCAAAATCAGCAAACCATCCGCACCCACACCAAAATTCCGGTGGCACATCCCTTGGGCCAATTGGGCCAAGGCCTTTTGATCTTTGGGTAAATCAGATTCTGTTTGGGCATTGATGACAATAAAATCATTGCCCAAACCATGATATTTGACAAATTTCATTTCCTCACTCCCCCAAGTTTAGCTGCCCAGGAAGGTTTTCAACAACTTGTATACCAGAATATTGCCAGCAGGAAATTTGATTTTGTCATTTTATTGCTATCTGTGCAAATTCCTCAGCAAATGTTGGATTTCCTGCTTTTTTACACCCTTAAATACATTATTTTATGCATTACTGTTGCTTTTATCCATTGTATGCCCCAAAGGAACAAAAATGGCGCACAGCCCAACACCAACACCAGTATCCATTCTCCCCAAGCCAAGGCTGTGGTATGAAACATGACTTGCAAAAAAGGCACTATTGTGATGGCCAGCTGGGCCAAGGGAAAAGCCAAAAAAGATACAAAACCCGCTGGACTGGTCACCAAGGGACCTTGTCCCATGTCTTGTCTCTTGCCCTGGGTAATGACATAAAAACCAGTGAACAGCTGCACCATGGCCATGGTATTAAAAGCCGCGGTCCTGGCCACCATGCTATCTTCCGCAGTCCACCAAAAGGCCAGCAGGGTCACCCCCACCCCAGCGCCCAAAACCAAGGCCAGGGATTGAAAGCGTTTCCATAAAGCAGAGCCCCTGTCCAAGGACCGTTTTCCTTGGGGTAAGACTTCCCGCCAAGAACAGGCAGCAAAATTGGGCACCTGTAACCCTATCCCCACCAAGCCCAACCAAATCATTTGGAGGGGCAACAAAGGCAGCCCCAAGCCTAACAACAGGCCCGATATCACCAACAAAGCCAGCAAACCACTGCCACACCATTGATACAAGCCCATGCTTTCCCGTTGACTGAACAATTCCTTTACCTCTTCCATAGCGCTTAAAAAAGCTGAAAATCCGGACACCACCAAAGAAGAAGCATGGCGCAAGGCTGGGGTAGGGCATGTTTTGGTTACAACCCCCACATCCGCTGCTTGTAAGGGCAGCACATCCCCTGCCCCCTTGCCTGTATAGGATACCACTTCTCCGGATTCTTGCAATACCCGTATGACCCGTTGCTTTTGCCGGGGATTTATCCGGGCCACAATGCCGCAGGAAGCCAATTTTTCCCGCAACGCACCATCTGCCAAACGTTCCATTTGGGGGCCAGTCATTACCTGCTCAGCCCCACCCCAAAATCCCGCAGCTGCGGCAATGGAACGGGCTGTGACAGGATGTTCCCCAGTGAGCACCAAAACCTTTAGCCCAGCCCTGCGTAATCCGTGCATGACCCCCACCATGGACTGTTCCAGGGGAGCTTCCAAAGCCACCAAACCGTACAAAACCAATTCCTGCTCCATGGCTATTGCAGGTTTTGGCTCTGCTTGAGGCAATGCCCTGCCTGCCAAAGCCAACACCCGGTAGGAAGCTGCGGTCCATTGCTGGATTTGCTGCTCCAGCTTCTCTCTTTCCTTGGCATCCAATCTATGTTTCTCATGATGTTTCCAAATATAAGAACACTTTTGCAAGATGACTTCCGGGGCTCCTTTGGCATAGAGAAAACAATGCCCCTCTTGGTTTTTATATAGTACACTCATCATTTTGCGGTAGGGTGTAAAGGGAATTTCACCTATTTGCTCTTCTCCCTTTATGGTTTCCCGCCATACACCACCCCGGGCTGCCATGACCAACAAAGCACCGTCCACTGTATCCCCAGCGATGTTCCATTGGCGACCAGCCCGGAATAAACCACTGATGCTGATCTCACCCCGGCGCAATTGGGCATGATTGCAAAGCACTGCTGTTTTTAAAAACAAAGACAATTCTAGGGGATTGCGCTTTCCCGAATACTGGAATGTTCCTTTGGGATCATAGCCTTCTCCCTGGACTTGCACCAAAGTGTCCCCCACCAAAGCTGCCCTCACATGGGCCTCCCGACTGGTCAAAGTACCAGTTTGGTTCAAACAAGCCACACTAAGCTGTCCCAAGGGTTTCAAAGCAGACAAACACCGCATGGTCACATTGCGCCGCCGCATCCGGTAAAATCCCCAAAGATACAGCAAACCCGTGAGGGGAGAAAAGCCCCCAGGGGCCCCCAGGGCTGCCAACCCTGTACCCACAGCCATGGCCAAAGGCATGGACATTCCCTGGTACAGGCCTAAGGAAGCCCCTGCCAATCCGGCCACAAGAGTAAAGATAAACAAAGAAGCATGTTTGCTACGCGTACCTGGTAAGGCCCGGAAATTCCTAGGCATTCCATGCAAACCTGCTTTCATCCCTGCTTCAGTATGCATGCCTGTAGCTACCACCATGCCCCGGGCCTTGCCTGCCAAAACCACAGTGCCCATGAGCACCATATTGCTCATTTCCTGCTCCGGCTGACATGTGTTCATGTCCAGGGGAGCCTCAGTTTTTTCCACAATTCCCTTGCCCTGACCCAACATGGACTCTTCAACCCACAAGTTGTTTGTCCATAACAAGCGCAAATCAGCTGGCACCATATCTCCCTGTTCCAGCACCACCAAATCCCCAGGCACCAGGAGAGAGACTGCTATTTTTCTTTCTTTCCCTTCCCGTATGACCCGAACTTCTGGCACAACTTGTTTGTTCCCTTGACGCCTCACCCGTTCCAACCAACAGGCCAGTCCCACACTCCCTGTCAACCAAATCAATAGCAGGGCAAAAATAGCCCCGCTGCCCTGTAAATCTCCCCATAACAAAACCAAGATTCCGGTTAACAATAAAAGTGTTGTTTTGATACTAACAATTTGTTGGATCAAAAGCTGTCCCCAAGGGATACGCCCCAATCTATTGAATCCATTGGGGCCAAAACGTTCCAACCGTACTTTGGCTTCCCGCTCGCTCAGGCCGCTTATCCCGTCAGAGCATAGCAAGTCCAATACGTCTTCTTGCTCCATCATATGCCATTTACCAGCCAATGCCTTTCACCCCCAAATGAAATGTTTCCTTTTTGTATGGGTATGCAAAAAAATTGGTAAAAATAACCTGCCCAAAGACATTCATTTGGTTTTTTTCCTGGATTTTGGGCTGCTCAAAGAAAATGAACAAGCGTCATGGAAAATCCCTAGATACTTGTCCTGGGGAAATTGACCACTGCCAAGGGCATCAGATCATCTCCTTTTTGGTTACAAAAAAATACCAACCATCAATTTGGTTGGCATGTAGCTTTTGATATACGCACTTCTGTGGATAAAAAACTGGCAGCAGAAAATGCTTGGCTTTATGATGCTTTAATGTCCCTATCTCATTGATTGCATAACCAATCAATGGTTCAATGATACTTGCTAGTCTTATCGGATTAACCAACGGCATCCGAATCATTTTGCAGATGATTTTCTTGGAATTGTTTCAATACTTTGATTTGCTCCTCCAACTGGCATTCCACATGATAAAGGGCGTCCACATATCTCCAATTACTATAATACGAAGCATCTGCCAAAGCAAGCATCAAACTATCAATTTGCACTAACTTTAACCGTACTTGCTCCAGTGTTTCTTCCATCCTTTTTTTCGGATTTGTCGCTACATCTCTTGTCACTAAAATCCCCCCAGTTTATTGGTGTATAAAACAATGCATTGTTTACAAATGGTTGATTTAACCTGTGGATTTATCTCACATCAGGGATATACAATCATCTTTCTTGGGGATTTATTTGCTATCAAAAGGCCAAAACCCCCTTATGTTTTCTGCAAGTCACTCACCCCTTCTTTATTTGCTAAATTTCGACATCCAAAAATATTACTCTCTATTTTACTCTAAATTTCACAAAATAAAAACAGTTGATTGCATTTCTTTTACATATTTCCTTTATCTTCATTAATATTGTTTTCCACTTTTCTAAGTATTGCTCCATTTCCTGCGAATATCATGCATCAAATAAACCTTTAGCCCCATATTCGTCCATTTGCTTGCAGATAATCCTTTGGTATAAAATCCTATCCATGATTTCGACAAAGTTTTTAGAAACCCAATGATTTTAACGGATAGATAGTATTTATCAGTAAAAGCATCCATCTTTTGCCTCATTCAACTCCTGCAAATAGCAGAATAGTAGGGATTATGCTGTATAAAAAAGAAGTTTTCAATGTTATGTTCTTGACGCCTTAATTTTTCAATGCTATCATATATAAAAGATAAAATGTAAAAATAGTATGAATGTTTTTATAATATTGATTGTGAGTAAGGATTCCTTTATGAATAAAAAGCAGACATTTTTATAAAAAATCCTCCTCATGATGATAGAAAGCTCTCAAAGGAGGATTTTTTATCGCAATCAATTTAAAGCCTAAAGTATGGCAAAGTAAGACATCTCTTGATTCCCTTTGGTATGGACTATCAATTCGCTTTGTTCCCCATTTTCTGCCCAATACCAATCCTGTTACCAACCCTAATCTTATCTCATGATTCGTTGATTGTTTGCATAAAAAAGATCCGTTCAATATCTGCAGTGGGAAAAGTTTTTTTAAAATTTAAAATAAAATGATAGCTGGGATTTCTCTCTCGTGTTTCTATTTTTTCATACAATGATTTTGACACACCCAGTATTTCGGCCATTTCCTTTCTCGTTTTATTTAAATTTTTGCGAAAATGAATCAGTTCGTTCATCATGTATGTATACCCTCCTTTCTACACGTTTCGTGTATATATCATACTATACAAAACGCAGAAAGGTCAATTATTTCTTTATATTGTTGTGTTTATCCGTGACTTGCTGCAAATTATAAGTTACACTTATAGTGTATCTTTACCCCAAAGGAGTGTTTTTTTTGCTGGGTGATAAATTAAAATTATCAAGAATTGAAAAAGGGTACACCCAATCTGCCGTTGCTTCCATCATTGGTATATCCAATAGCACCATGGGAATGTATGAACAAGGACGACGGGATCCGGATACCAAGACCCTCTTAAAATTAGCCAAACTCTACGATGTATCCATTGATTATCTTTTGGACAATGAAATCACAGCACAACAAAAGAAAACCATTACCATCCCTATACTGCAAGACCCCCAGGATGCTTTTTTTTCTGAAAATCCTCAAGAGGTTGTGGTATATATGAAAATTGATGAAATAGATACTTTGCCAGAAGAATTTTTTGCTTTGCAAATCAAGGAAAACAGCATGGCTCCTTTGATGATGGTCAATGATATTGTCATTGTGCATAGACAAAAAGATGTTGAAAGCGGAGATTTGGTGGCTGTTTTCATCCATGGAGACAAGGCCATTGTCAGAAGCTTTGCAAATCATGCAGAGGGCATATCCTTGGTGGCCCAAAACCCACAGTATGCTCCCCAATTTTATACCAAAAAGGAAATCCAAGAATTATCAATTACAATTCTTGGTAAAATCGTGGAATTGCGAAGACATTTTTAAGGAACCAATATAACAGGTCAACCAATTGACTGCCCTTGGTATCCGCAGTAAGGCAAAGCAATGGACAGTTGCAAAGATTTTATCAGCATCTGTTTCCCATCTCTTACACCTATTATGGATCAAGGATTCACTTGGTAGTGGTCCAACTGAGATGCGCAGGAAATAGCACAAAACCCTGCTGATAAAAATACCAGCCCCATAGGGCTGGCATTTTAATTATCATAGGTATATCTCTTGGGCAACCGGCTGCCCAAACGGCTTAGCAGTTCATTGGCAATGCTTTGGGCCTGCCAAGCAACCTCCGCAGCAGTGATTTCCTCCTGACCATCTTGGCCCAGCAGGGTCACCACATCTCCGACTTTGATTTGCTGTACATCTGTAATATCCACAATGAGCTGATCCATACAAATGCGTCCAATGATGGGAACCCGCTGCCCTTTGCATAACACAAATCCATGGCCCCAAGACAATTGACGGGGCCAGCCGTCAGCATATCCCATGGTAATCACTGCAATGAAGCTGTGGCGTTTTGCCTGAAAGGCCCTGTCATAACCAACCCATTCCCCTGCCTTGATTTCCCGAATTAAAGCAACCCGGGCTTTTAAAGATAAAACAGGACGTAAATCCGGTTGTACCTTGGTGGTATCCCCCCAGGTGCTGAGGGTTCCATATAAACCAATGCCAATTCTCACGTAATCACATGTCAAGGTAGGATAATTGAGCAATCCATAGGTGCTTTGGATATGGATTTTAGGGATTGTCACCCCCTTTTCCCGAAGGGCTCCCAGCAATTGATAAAACCGCTGGATTTGTTCCTCTGTAAAAGCCACCTGCTCCTGCCCCTGGCTGTCAGCAACACAAAGATGGGTAAATATCCCCTTTACCTCCAAGTGCTCCAGATGAAACAAAGTGGCAATCTTCTCCACTTCTTCAGCATCGGTTCCCAAGCGGTGCATGCCAGTATCAATTTTGATGTGCACTGGCAATTTATATCCATATTGGTTTAAAGCTTGAGCATAGGCAAAATCAATGATTGTTTGGGTCAATTCATAACGCTTCAATTGCTTTGCCTTGGCCGGATCCGTATAGCCCAAAATCAAAATATGGCCTTGCACGCCTTTTTTTCTCAGTTGCATGCCCTCTGCCAAGGTGGCCACAGCAAAGGCCTGTATGCCCATTTGATTGCAACAACGGGATACAGGGATTGCCCCGTGTCCATAGGCATCTGCTTTTACCACTGCCATGCATTCACAGTGCTTAGGCATGACTCCTTGCAAGGCTGCTATATTGTGTTGCAGGTTCTTTAGATTGATTTCCATCCAAGCCCTATCAGTTTCTGGTTTTGTTTGCTCAAGCTGCCCCTTTTTTTTGTTTTTCCAAATCACCAGGGGTATGGCGGCCATGATTGACAAAACCAGCACCAAGCTATAATGCACCAGGCTATTGTCGATGAACAGACTTTGTACCTGCAATAGTTTGGCCCCAAAGCGAACCACAATAATCATCAGGGGATGCACCAGATACACCACCATGGTGACTGTACGTAAAACAGGTTTGCTTTTTCCTGACCAATGCAGCAAAGAGGCAAACAAAAAGTACATACAAAGGGGCAATAGTACATACATGCTATCATGTCTGGGCAAAGCCAAATCATGAACCCAAAATCCCTCTGCCACCAAACCCAGCAAGGTAATCCCAAAGCCCAACAAATTGACGGATAAAGGAAAGGTCTTTTTGCCCTGGGCCAAGATAGCGCCTAACACAAAAAAGAGAGGGGCAAAAAATATTCCGTTGCGGGTATAATCCGAACATTGGAAAATCAGTTGATAAAACTCAGGCAAAAAAGGAATCCGCTCCACCAAGCCGAAATAACTGTCCCCCAACAACCCCACAAGATACAAACAGACGGTAAGGCCAAGGGCCCCGGAAAAGCCTTTCCTTTGGATGAAAAGCCAGGCCAACACTGCCCCCATGATGGCAGCGGGAAAATACCACAAATGGTACAAAGTGCCGTCAAACAGCAAATCCTTCACCAGATTGGGTCCCAAATCAGGCATACCAAAATATCCAGTATAAAAATTCACCGGAAGGTACAACAAAATGGCAATGCCATAGAGCTGTCCTGTTTTTCGCACAAATACCCTCAGGTTTTTATCTGTTCCATCCTGATTTTGCCACAAAAAGAAGGCTGAGGTCATGAAGAAAAAAGGGACCCCCAAGCGGGCTATGATTCTTGTCAGCATTAAATCAGCTGTTTGGTCATAGGTAACCAGGGGGGATGTATGAATGGCCACCACCAACAACGCTGCTATGAGGCGGAAATAGTCAAGGCCTGCATATTGCAGTGAAATCTTCATGCCCCCCATAGGGTAACCACACACCCCTCCACATTGTCCCCGGATATATGATACAAAGTCTGTTTTGGTATTTGGACGCTTGCCTGGCCCAAGGCAGCAACAGGAACATAGAAGATTTCTAGCCTTCGCCCCTTTTCTTCCATTTGCCAATGCTTTTCCCCCACCAAATATCCTTTTACAATGTCCAGATATTCCTCCAAGGCCAAGCCCCTTTGGGTCATGAGCACAGCATGGGGGTATCCCACATAGCGAAAATGCCATGGCTCATGGGCAATACCAGTGACAGCTTCTTTGCCCTGCTGATAGCGTTCCACAAAACCATAGTACGGGGCTTTTTTCCGAAACTCATGACAAATCCCCTGATAGGGAAAGTCAGGTCGGATAAAATCAAGCTCTTCTTTTTGTAAGCCCACATCAATGGCAAGCCCCGTCTGATGCTCACTATGATTGGGCAAAGCCACATAATTTTGAGTAAAAGCCCTGCCATGTTCTTGTAAAGAATCAGCATAAATTTGCTTTTGTTCCTCTACACTGCGGTAACCACTCACTGGTACAATATCCTGTTGCCCGGATATAAACTCTATGAGATGGGACAAACAGGTGGCAGCCCTCTGTTCCAACAGTATATGGGGATATTGGGGATAAGGGGGCAACAAGGATATTGGTTCCTTGCCATCCCCCTCTTCCAGGGCATGGGTAGCATTGACTAGGATGAGGCTTCCCTTGTGAATATGGCTTTTTTGTAAAACAATGCTGTTCATCCCTGGTCCCTCCCCAAGGCAATGAGCTTGTCCAAAAGAGTGGCAAAGGACAGGCCAATGCCTTTCATCATGGTGGGATAACGGCTGTGGGCTGTAAAACCGGGAATGGTATTGACTTCATTAAAAACAATTTCTTTTTCTGGGGTTAAAAACATGTCCACCCTGGCAAAACCTGTACAACCCAGGGTTTGGTAAATCAGTGCTGCTGTGTCTTGAATTTTTCGTTCTGTTTGGGAATCAATGCGGGCAGGCATATGAATTTTAGCGGTTTTCAGGGTATATTTTTCAGTATAATCAAAGAATCCCTTTTGAAGCTCAATTTCATCCACCCTGCCCAGCAGCAATTTTTCATTCCCCAACACTGCACAGCCCACTTCAAATCCAGCAATGTTTTCCTCCATGATCACTAAAGTGTCGTGGACAAGGGCTCGTTTTACAGCCAAATGCAGTTCCTCGGGTTTGTAAACTTTGGTAATGCCAAAGGAAGAGCCCGCTCTTACAGGTTTCACAAACAGAGGATACTGTAGCTGCGCTCCCAAGGACATCAGGGTTGCCTCTTCTTGCATGGCGTTCACCACCACAGACCGGGGTACAGCAATGCCTTGTGCCTGAACAAGACGATGGGCCCGGTCCTTATCCATGCACAGGGCTGAACTTAGGGTGTTGCAACCAATGAGCGGGATTTTGGCCATTTGAATCAAGCCCTGGATGGTACCGTCCTCGCCGTTTTTGCCGTGTAAAACAGGAAAGGCAGCGTCCAAGGGTATCTCCTGCAATCCCTGGGCTGTATAAGCAATGATCCCATGCACCCGGCGGTCAGGGGATATCACAGCAGGCACACAATGACTTTTCTCTTCATGCCAAGTATCACATACAATATTGCTATAAGCGCCCAAATAGTGAAACCAAGCCCCTTGTTTGGTAATGCCCAAGGGAATGACCTGATATTTTATAGGGTCCAGATGGGACAAAATAGCATAGGCTGATTGTAATGATACGGGATATTCCGGGGAACACCCGCCAAATATAAGGGCAATGGTTTTTTTAGACATATTTTCCTCTCCTTTAGCGCCTATCATGTTTATCCAATAAGGGACATGTAGGAATGAAATAAAAGTTGTCTTTTAGCCAACCGGGGCCTTTGGTATTTCCTTGATCTTGCTCCAGCAACATTGGGCCCAAACCCTATATTCTGCCATAGCCTTGAAGCAGGGCAAGTCAATGAAAAAAGAGTGTATTTGTTTTGACATGCTTACCATATCAAAATCAAACACACTCTTTCTTTGTTTGGGCTTTTCAAAAACAAAACTTTTGCTGAGGAAATTCTTACAATTTACCTACAACAGCGGAATTTCTACCGTAAAGACAATCACTTCATTTTCACTAAAGGCTGTGATGGCGCCTTGATGCAATTCAATGATTTCCTTGGCAATGGCCAGACCCAGCCCTGCTCCGCCGCTTTGGGTGGTCCGGGCTGTATCCAAACGATAGAATTGCTCAAAAATACGGTCTAATTTTTCCCGGGGAATGGTATTGCCTTGGTTTTTGAATGCCAGCTTGATACAATTGCTGAACTGCTTCACTGAAATAGTAATCACACTGTCCTCAAAGCTGTAATTCACCGCATTGCGCAACAAATTATCCAAAACCCGTTGCATTTTGTCCGCATCACATTTGATGGCTACATCCGGGGCTACGTGTAAAGCACATTGCAGCCCCTTTTCTTTTAACATGGGTTGAAACTCAAAAACAAGCTGTTCCAACAAACGGGTTAGATTCACCCGGCTTAAGTTTAAGGTCAAATTGGAAAGATTAAAGCGCGTAATGTCAAAGAACTCGTTGATTAAATCCTCCAACCTTTGGGCCTTTTCCAGGGAAATGGAAAGATATTTTTCCCGCAAATCTTCGGAAATTTGGTTTTCATCCCGCAACAAAGTAAGATAACCAATGACAGAAGTCAAAGGGGTTTTCAAATCATGGGCCAGATACACAACCAGATCGTTTTTACGCTGTTCCGCCTCCCTGGCAGCCCGTTCGTTGTTTTGCACATGGAGTTTAATGCGGTTCATTTGACCTTCCACTTCTTTCAAATCCGCAGGAAGTTCTATCAAATCATTCTGGGCCACATAGATGCTTTCCGTTGCTTCCACGATATCTTCCAAATACCCCAGGGTTTTCAGCCAGGAACGCACAAAGATGACAAGATATCCAAGGGCACAAAGCAAAAAAATAAGGGGCTGACTGTGCATGGAAATCCATTTCAGCAAACCATAGAGCAATTCATCCCCCTGCCAAACCATGGAGGCGCAAACAATCATGCCGCCAAAATACAAGATTGCCACACCAATAGTAAAAATTGTAATCTCAGCAATAAAATGAATCAAAATACGCAAGGACAATGTACGCCTAAATTTGCTAAATTTTCTATTCCCTTGTTTATTCAATTTGATACCCTATCCCCCATACGGTTTTGATAAACTTCGGTTTTCTGGCCGGCTCCCCCATTTTCTCCCGCAATCTTCCAATATGAGCCATCACAGTATTGTTGTTGTCCCAATATTTTTCTCCCCATACAGCTTCAAACAATTCCTCGGAAGAAACCACTTTGCCCTTATGCTCGCATAAATACCAAAGAATAGAAAACTCCAGGGGCGTCAAGGCTAAAGGCTTGCCGTATAACGTACATTTATGGGTATCTTTGTTAATGAGTAACCCCCTGATATCATATTCACAGGTGGCTTTGGCTTCCTCCAAACGATTGTATCGTTTGTACCGTCTTAGTTGGGTTTTCACCCGGGCCACAACTTCCAAGGGATTAAAAGGCTTGGTAATATAGTCGTCCGCCCCAATGGTCAGACCCATAATTTTATCCATATCCTCAACCTTGGCAGTCAACATAATGATGGGATAAAAATGCTTTTCCCTGATTTTTTGGCAAATCTGAAAGCCATCCATATCTGGAAGCATGATATCCAAAATGGCCAAATCCAATGCAGTTGTCTTTACACATTCCATTGCTCCTTGGCCTGTATAGAACTTATGCACAAGATAACCGTCATTTTGCAAATACAATTCCACCAAATCCGCAATTTCCTTTTCATCATCCACCAATAAAATGCTTTCACTCATCTTGCCTCAGCGTCCCTCTTTTCATGTCCTTCTATATACAAAGCTTTTTATCAAAAAAACAAGTTGAATATAGCATTTCTTTGCTCCTTAAAAAAGCCAATCAATCAACAAGTCAAACCGTCATCATACCCCTAAGACGATTGCCATTGCTTGTAAAACTGATATAAAAAAGCCATTGCATTACAATGGCCAGTTCAAATAGGTTGTTTTAGCCCTGGGGAATCCCCACTTGCACCAAAACAGGTTCCAGGACCCGGATCAATTCCTCTGGAGACAGGCCTACCAAATACCCCCGCTTCCCTCCGTTGATATAAATAACTGGAAGCTGGGCAATGGTTTCTTCCATATAAATGGGC